>NZ_JBOFOR010000217.1:0-4696 GCF_051659545.1 Romboutsia sp.
TCATCTTCAATGATTTTTAATGAACTTCTCCAAAAATCTATATTCTCAATATCTAATCCAACAGTTTTAGCTACATCTACTAAATTATTTTTACCTGTAATAGATAATAGTTTTTCATAGTCTTTTACAAATTTACTACCTTCTTTTAAATATCTTGCATATAATCCCCTTGCAAATAATTCGCCAAAAGCGTATGGGAAGTTATAAAAATTATAATTAGCATCATAATAATGAGGTTTCCATAACCACATGTATGGATGTAAGTAGTTTTGATCTAAACCATCTCCATAAGCTTCTTTTTGTGCTTTTATCATAGCATCTTTTATTTCATCTACTGATAAGGCACTTGTTTCTCTTTTTTCAAAAACTTCTTTTTCAAATAAGAACCTTGAGTATATATCTACTATTACTTGAGTACATCCACTAATATCACTTTCAAGAATTGCTAAAGTTTCTTTTTTATTTGCTTCTTTTATAGCTGCATTTTTTATTATAGTCTCACAGAATATTGATGCAGTTTCCGCTATTGGCATTGGATAATCTGTATTTAACACTGCTTCATTATTTAAGCACTCTCCATGGAATCCATGACCTAGCTCATGTGCTAATGTTGATACATCCTTAAAGCTATCTCCATAGTTTAATAAAAATCTACTTTCTCCTATAACATGAAGGTTAGAACAAAATGCTCCTCCAACCTTTCCTTCTTTTGGGTATACATCTATCCAAGCATTATCAATAGCTTTCTTTGCAAAATCTGCTAAATCATCACTAAAAGTTCTAAAGTTTTTTACAACAAACTCACTACCTTTTTCATATTCATAAGTCATATCACTATCTACTACTGGTGCATATAAATCATAAAATGGTAAACCATCATTATGACCTAAAAGTTCCGATTTTCTTCTTAAGTATTTTCTAAACACTGGTAAGCTTTCTTTTATTGCATCCAACATTGCGTTTAAAGTTTTTTCACTCATTCTTGAGTCTAATAGTGTTTTTTCTAGTGGCGATTTATAACCTCTAAGTTTACATTCTGTTATTACCTCTCCTTTAATTCCATTTAGTGCTGCTGCTACTGACTCTTCTATTCTTTTGTATGATTTTATTTCAGCTTTATAGGCTTTTTTTCTAACTTCAGCATCTTTATCATTAGCCATATTTAATACTACTGTTAATGGTAGTTTTTTTATTTCTCCATCTTGCATAATAGCTACTCTGTGGTTTGATACTAGCTTATCTTTTAATTTTGACCAAGACTTTGAGCCTGTATTTTTCATATTTGCTATTATGTTTTCTTCTCTTTCACTTAAAGAATATTTATTTTCTTCAATTATTTTTTTTATTATAAATCTATGTTCTATTAGTAATTCAGATTGGTTTATTAGATTTTCTATATCTTTAGTATTGCTTATCCATTTTTCTATTAGGGTATTTCCTTCTACTACACTTGTTAATGCATTGCTTAATATATCTGAGTATTTTAGTGCCTCTAAATTACTTGTATTTACACTTAAATTTAAAGATATAAAATTCTCTAACCTACTAGAAATATTTTGAATCTCTGAGCGTTTTCTTATATACTCTTCAAGTTTTTCTTTACTATCCCTATAATCTGCTATACTTTCTTTTACCCAACTGTTAAAAATTTTTATTAGTTCTTCCAATTTTTTAATATCATTCTTAAATTCATTACTATCAAATGATGGATAGATTTCCTTTAGACTCCAATTAGTTTGCATATTTGCCCCCTTAGTTATTAAATTCCTATATAATTAATTCTTTATAGAATATGTCTAATCCTGTTTTTATTATTTATAAATAATATTAAATATTAATTGTTTAGAAACTATAAATTTGTAGTATATAATATAGGTAGACAAATTATAATAACAAAAGAGGTGTAAAATGCTTACAATAATATCTCCAACAACAACTATGAATTTTGATAAGAATATAAATATAAATAATGAATCTTTACCTGTTTTTGACAAAGAAATAAAATATTTAATCCACTTACTAAAATCTTTATCTAAAGAAGAATTATCAACTCTTATGAATTTAAGTGATGATTTAACAAATTTAAATTATGAAAGACATAGTAACTTATTGTCTAATGATAACCCTAAATTGCAAAGTATATTAGCTTTTGATGGTGAAGTTTTTAGCTGTATGAAGGCTGATGAATTTATAGATTCTGACTTTGAATTTGTAAATAATCATTTAAGAATAATCTCCGGACTTTATGGAGTATTAAAGCCCTTAGACTTAATAGAACCATACAGACTAGAAATGAAATCAAAACTTCAAAATCAATGTGGAAATGATTTATATAAGTTTTGGAAAAGTAAGGTTACAGATAATTTAATTAATGAACTTAAAAATCATAATAACAAAGTTTTAATTAATCTAGCTTCTTCTGAATACTTGAAGTGTATAGATTTAAAAATCCTAAAAAAAGAATATAATTTTATTGATATAGCATTTAAAGAATATAATCCTACTAAAGATGTCTATCAAACTAAAGGTTTATATGCGAAGCGTGCTCGTGGATATATGGTTAATTATATTGTAAAAAATAAAATTGATAATATCTCTGACTTAAAGAGTTTTAATGTAGAAGGTTATAAATTTAATACGGATTTATCTGATTATGAAAACTATGTTTTCTCAAGATAAATTTAATAAAAAATTTACTTCGCTTGAGCGACCTGTCGGCGAAACACTTCATATCGCCAACGGCTCTGCGCGTTGCTAAAAATCTTTTTTACTTTCACTAAGTATGTTGACGTTGCTTAAATATAGCAACTTATCCACAGTTTTTAACATAACATAATATCCTTAAGCGTAAAAAATATCAACTGCTCTTCATCTTAAGCAGTTGATGTTTTTATTATATATTCATTTCTTCTATATCTATATACGGATTTGTATATCTTCCTTTTTTATAAGTATTTTTTCCAAATTCAATAGCTCTTTTAGGACAATAATTAATACAAGCTAAGCACTGTGTACAATTTTCACCCCATGATGGTACTTTATCTACTGTTATACACTTGGTATTACATACTTTCTCGCATATTTTGCATCCTATACAATTATCATTCACATAAAATTTCTTAGAGTTTATAGCAAACTTATTAAAACATGGATTTATTACAGATGTCATAAATTGAGGCATAGGACCTTTTGCTACTTTAAGAATATTTTTTTCTTTATTACTTATTATTTTATTTATATCCTCTAAAACTATATCAGAAGCTTTGATAATTTTTATGCTTTCTTCTTTACTAAATACATCCCCTGCTATCATATAGTTATTAGGCATTACTAAAGAGAATCCACTATTTAAGTTTAATTCTTTCTCTTTTAATTTCTTACTTAATAAATCCATTGCATTTCCTATATTTTCTCCACAAGTAGCTATGGAACATAAATAATTTTCTTTATAATTATTTATTTTTAATTTATTTATAAAGTCTAGGACTATTTTTGGTGGAGCCCATGCATATATCGGAAAGATAAATACTATTTTTTCATTATCTTTTAAAGTATATTCATATACATCTTTATTTAAATTCATTTCTTTTGATATAGATAGTATTTCTTCCTTCTGTTTAGTAGCTATGTCTTTTGCTATATATAGCGAATTTCCTGTTCCTGAAAAATAAAATATCATAATTTTTTCCCCACTTATTATAGTTTTTTACACCTATATATTTACTTATATTGTATAACACATTTTATATAAATATATGTAAAATGTGTTATTTAATTCTTTTTAACAATAGTAATTCCATTTGAACCTAGTGTTTATATTGCTACCCATCTTTTATCTTGCTCTAGCTGATATGTATCTTCAATCAAATCAAAATGTAGTTTTTTGTATAGAAGTCTATTGCTTCATCATAACCCTTTACAACTAATGCTATATGTACAACTGATTGAATCATGATTTACCCCCTTGTTGATAAAATCCACTTTTACAAATATTCGCTTTGAATAATACTAGAAATTTTGATTTTCTAGTAGATACTGCTTTTAATAGTGTATTTGAAAAAAATGAAAAGTTGTCCTGTTTAATGATAGATCTAGTTTGTTATAGTTCTATATGTATAGTTTAGATTAAAATACCCATTAATTTGTATATTAGATACATATCAATGGGCATTTTAAATACTTGTATTTAATTCTTAGTCCTAAATTTACATATTATGTATTACAACTTATCCTCTAAGACCTTTAGATTGACGTTCCATATCTTCAACTACAATATCATAGATTTCACCTAAAGAAGAACAGTATTCTAATACTTTCCAAGGTTCATTAGTATGGAAATGAATTTTGATAAGTTCTTCATCTCCTACAGCAAGTAAGCAGTCTCCTTCAAAATTATCAGTAAAATAATTATTTATTGCATCTTCCTCTAGGTTAACCCCCTCAATTAGTAACTGTACATCATATTTATATTCCAACATTATCTTATCATCCTTTCTTATTCCTTTTCTAAATTTAAAATTATATAAAACTTGTTGACATTCTCTCCCATAGCTAAAGCTAGGGGATTCATTGAGATTAGCAAGTGATTAAATCGAAGTCTATTTCTAGTATCGAAGTATGACCTCACCATAGGGGCTATGTCATTAGCCCTTCCTAAATCAGACCATCTAGGTATTTAGGCTGATAGACTATGACC
>NZ_JBOFOR010000218.1:0-52512 GCF_051659545.1 Romboutsia sp.
AAAAAACCAAGGAAATTCCTTGGTTTTGTCTATGACAATGTTTTAAAAGTATATCCATTATCTTTATAATATTTTATTATATCAGGAAGAGCTTTAGCTGTTTCTTCTTTTCCATAAGTATCATGCATTAATAAAACTACTATTTCTTTACCTTCTGATGTTTTTATTGCTTCTGAAACTAATTGACTCGCTACTTTTTTTCTTCCTTGAGCGTCAGCATTTAAAGCATTCCAGTCTATTGATGCCATATTATTTTCATCTAAATAATTCTCTAAAGCATCCATCCCCTTCCATGACATAAATCCACCTGGACATCTTATAACTCTCGTAGAGAAGTATGGTCCTAAAATCTCTTTTAATATTTCATCCGTTTTAGCAAAATCCGCTTTAAAATTTTCTAAATTTAAAGTTTTATTTGGATATAAATATTTATAATCATGACTATAAGAATGGTTTGCTATTGCATTTCCATAATCAAAAGATTGTTTAATAAGATCTTTTGCAGCTTGTCCTCCTCTTTCTATGTTCGTCCCAGTAACAAAGAAAGTTGCTCTTACATCATTTTCTTTTAATACATCTAAAATCTGAGGTGTAACTGTAGTAGATGACCCATCATCAAATGTTAAAAATACTATTTTTTCACCATTGTTTAAATAATTAAATTTTTTTAATTTTTCAGCCACCTTAGTTGCATCGTAAGTATATTTTTTCGCCTCATTATTTACTCCAACGATTTTCTTTTTTGCTTCTTCCTCTTCCTTACGCTTTTTTTCTGCTGCAATTCTTTCTGCTTCTGCTTTTTGTTGCATTTCTATTTTTTCTTGTTTTTTGTCCGATATATATGAAGTAGTTGCTCCAACTATTTTTATTCCTATAAATATTGCTATAATTGCTATAATTGCAACTATTATATTCTTTTTAGTTTTTGCTGTTTTCTTCTGCTTTGAACCGAAATTTATTTTACTCCTTTTAGCCATATTAACCTCCCTTTAAGTGTTGTTTTTTGTCATATTTCCACTATATATATTACATTACTTTATACAAAAAAATCAAATGTATAATAATTACAATTTAGTTACATTTCATTTTATATAGTTTAAAAACTAAATTGTAACATAATTTTAAATTTAAATGTCATATTTTTAATAATTTATGATGTAATTATATTTTGAAAAATAAAAACTGCCATCAATTTTTTGTGGCAGCTTTTCATCATGTATTTTATTTTAAAATATAGTATAATATTAAATTAAAATACTACAATATTTTATTTACTAATATATCAACTATTCTTACACAAGCATATCCATCACCATAAGGGTTAGATGATTTGCTCATTTGTTCATATACAGATTTATCATTAAGTAACAATTTTAAATTATTATAAATTGACTCTTCACCTGTACCTACTAATTTAAGTGTTCCTGCTTCTACACCTTCTGGTCTTTCTGTAGTGTCTCTCATAACAAGAACTGGTTTGCCTAATGATGGTGCCTCTTCTTGAATTCCTCCACTATCAGTTAATATAAGATAAGATTTATTTAAAAAGTTATGAAAATCTAAAACGTTTAATGATTCTATAATCCTAATCCTATTATTATTCCCTAAAATTTCCTCTGCAATTTTTCTTACTATAGGATTTTTGTGTATAGGATAAATAACTTTAATATCTTTATGTTCATCTACTATTCTCCTAATCGCTCTAAACATATTTTTAAGAGGTTCTCCTAAATTTTCTCTTCTGTGTGCAGTTAACATTATTAGCTTCTTATCACCTAACCATTCTAATTGAAAATGACTATAATCATCCTTTACTGTAGTCTTAAGTGCATCTATTCCAGTATTGCCTGTTACATATATTTGATTTATATTTTTGCCTTCTTTTATTAAATTTTCCTTTGCTAATAATGTAGGTGCAAAGTGATAATTTGATACAATACCTGTAGCCTGTCTATTAAATTCTTCAGGATATGGCGAGTAAATATTGTAAGTTCTAAGGCCTGCCTCTACATGTCCAACTGGTATGTTAAGGTAGAAAGCTGTAAGTGCGGTAACAAAAGTTGTTGTTGTATCACCATGTACTAATACTAGGTTTGGTCTTATATTTTCTAACAAATTCTTCATACCAGATAAAATATTTTGTGTTATATCAAATAGATCTTGTTTATCCTTCATGATGCTCAAATCATAGTCTGGCTCTACATTAAAAACCTCTAGTACTTGGTCTAGCATTTGACGATGTTGTCCTGTGACACATACTACTGTTTTAAAATCACTTCTGCTTTTAAGTTCTTTAACTAAAGGACACATTTTTATAGCTTCTGGTCTAGTTCCAAATACAACCATAACTTTTTTCAAATATTACATCCTCCCCCCACTTTATATATTATTCATTATCTTTCAGCTTTTAAGTTGTATTAGTTATTTCAATAGTCATTCTATGATTTATAAATAAATAAATACCAATATAGTTTAACTATATTGGTATTTCCTTTTAGTATTTTTCTATTTCATCTAATAGTTCTTTTACTAAATCTTCACCTTTTATTTTTCTAACGATTTCACCTTTTTTAAATAGTAAACCTTCACCTTTTCCACCTGCAATACCTATATCCGCTTCTCTGGCTTCTCCTGGTCCATTAACTGCACATCCCATAATAGCTACTGTAATGTCTTTGTCCATACTGCTTATCTTATCTTCTACTTCGTTTACGACACTTATTAGATCTATATTACATCTTCCACAAGTAGGACAAGATACAACTTTTATCTTATCATTTAGCAATTCCAAGCTTCTAAGTATTTCTTTACCTACTATTACTTCTTCGCATGGGTCTCCAGTTAAAGATATTCTTATAGTATCTCCTATTCCTTTTAATAATAATGCTCCTACTCCTATAGAAGATTTAATTGTTCCTTTTTTTACACTTCCAGATTCAGTTATACCAATATGTAATGGATAGTCTATTTTTTTTGATATTAATTCATAAGCCTCTATCGTTTTATATATATCGGAAGATTTAAGCGATATTACTATATTATAAAAATCTAATTCTTCAAGAATTTTTACGTGACCTAAAGCACTTTCAACTAAAGCTTCAGCTGTAGCACTTCCATACTTTTCTAAAAGCTCTTTTTCTAGAGAACCACCATTTACACCTATTCTTATTTTTAGATTTTTTTCCTTACATTTTTCTACTACCATTTTTACTTTTTCTATACTACCAATGTTTCCCGGATTTATTCTAACTCCATCTACACCTTGATCTATAGCTTCTAGTGCTAATTTATAATCAAAGTGTATATCAGCTATTACTGGTATATTTACATTAGCTTTTATTTTTCCTATATTCTTCGCAGCTTCCATATCAGGTACTGCTACCCTAACAACTTCACAACCTACTTCCTCTAATCTTTTTATTTGAGAAATTGTAGAATCTGCATCTCTTGTATCTGTATTAGTCATAGATTGTATGCTAATAGGATTATTACTCCCTATTTTAACATTACCTACACTAACTTCTCTACATATTCTTCTTTTGTAACTCATATATTTTCTCCTTTAAGTAAGCAACACTTATTTAAAATAATCTAAGTATATCTTTGTATGTTATAAATACCATAAATGCCATTAGTAGAGCGAATCCAGCCATATGTATTGCAGCTTCTTTATTAGGATCTAACTTTCTACCACCTCTAATAGCTTCTATAGCTAACATAACCAATCTACCACCATCTAGTGCAGGTATTGGTAATAAGTTTAATATACCTAAGTTTAAGCTTATTACTGAACCTATATACATTAAATTAAAGAATCCTTTACTTGCTTGATCTGATACTATACTTATAACACCTACAGGACCTGTTACTGCATTTTCAACGCCTCCTGGTACTGAACCAGTAAATAATTGACCAAAGAATACTACCATTTGTTTACTCATATCAATTGTAGTTGTAAAAGCTCCTGATATTGCACCTAAAATACTTTTTTCATATTTGGGACCAATCCCTATAACATATTGACCTTGCTCATTTTTTTCTGGCACTAAATTAAATTCTTTTTTATTACCATCTCTTTCTACTGCAATATTTACTTTTTTACCTTCAGAACTTCTTAATTTTTTAACTATGTCTTCCCAAGACTTAATTTTAACATCATTTATCTCTACTATTTTATCATCTACTTTTAGTCCTGCTGCTTGAGCTGGAGTATTTGGAGTAATTTGACCTAATGTAGTACTTGGTGAACCCATATATAAGAATACAGGTATTAAAATAATTACAGCAAATACTATATTAAAAAGTGGACCTGCAAAAAGTACGCTCGCTCTTTGTAATATACTTTTTTCTCCAAATGATCTAGGGTCGTTAGATTCTCCATCTTCACCTTCCATAGCACAGTATCCACCAAGTGGAAGTAGTCTTAAGGAGTACTTTGTTTCTCCTTTTTGAGTGCTAAATATTTTAGGACCCATTCCTATTGCAAATTCATGAACTTTAATTCCAGCCTTTTTTGCAAGTAAAAAATGACCTAGTTCATGTACAAATATAATTACTCCAAAGAGTAATATAGCTGCTATTATTGTCATTTATTTCACCTTCTTTCTAAATACTCTCTTGTCCATTTGTCTATTTCTAGTATTTCTTCTAGTGTTGGATTACTTATACTATTATGGACTTCTAATGTTTTTTCTATATAATATGGTATGTCATAGAATCCAATTTTATCCTCTAAAAATTCATTTACTAATACTTCATTTGCACTATTTAAAACTGCAGAATATGTACCACCCATTTTTAAACTTTCATAAGCAAGTTTTAAGCATGGAAAAGTATTTAAATCTGGTTCTTCAAAAGTTAATGTTGCTACTTTAGCTAAATCTAATCTTTCAAAGTCACACTCTACTCTATCAGGATAAGATAAAGCATATTGTATTGGTAATCTCATATCAGGACATCCTAATTGAGCAATTACAGAGCTATCTATAAATTGTACCATTGAATGTATTATACTTTGAGGATGTACCACTACATCTATTTGTTCTTGACCCACTCCAAATAACCATTTAGCTTCTATAACTTCTAGCCCCTTATTCATAAGTGTAGAAGAATCTATACTTATTTTTCTTCCCATAGACCAATTAGGATGCTTTAGTGCTTGATTTTTAGTTACATTTAATAAATCATTTTTACTTTTACCCCTAAATGGACCACCTGAAGCTGTTAATATTATTTTTTCTATCTCTTTATTTTGCTCTCCATTTAAACATTGGAAGATTGCACTATGTTCACTATCTACTGGTAGAATGCTTACATTATGTTTCTTAGCTTCTCTCATTACTAAATCTCCTGCACATACTAATGTTTCTTTGTTTGCAAGAGCTATATCCTTACCTTTTTTAATAGCTTCTAGTGTTGGAACTAAACCTATCATGCCTACTATTGCAGTTAAAAGTACATCTATTTCATCTAAGGAAGATATTATTTTTAGTCCTTCCATACCACTAAATACTTCTATATTTATATTAACAGGTATCATTGATTTTAGTTTTAATGCACTACTTTCATTATATACAGCTACATATTTAGGTCTAAATTCTATTATTTGCTCTAGCAATAAATCTACGCTGCTATTAGCTGATATTGCAATAACTTCAAACTTATCTTTGTGTTGTCTAACTACATCTAAAGTTTGCTTCCCTATAGATCCTGTTGATCCTAGTATTGATATTCTCTTCATAACTTTCCCTTTCTATTTTATTGTAATTTTTGTCATTGTATTATTATACCACTTTTATTCATATTATTCTGTAATTTGAAATAAAATTCATATATGAATATTACTAGATTTTATATTGTACACCTTTATATCTACATACAATCTATAAACTTACTTAATTAGCCAATAAACAGCTAAAGCTTCAGTTTTTCTTAAACTGAAGCTATCTTATAAATAGGCTTATTGTGTAATATACAAATGGTGCTACTAATATAACACTATCAAATCTATCTAATATACCGCCGTGTCCTGGTATTAATTTTCCATAATCTTTTATACCTACGTATCTTTTTATTGAAGATGCAAATAGGTCTCCAAACTGTGCTACTATACTTCCTAAGCTTCCTATTATAACCATAGATGTCAAATCTAAATTGAATATATATCCAAATAATATGCAACCTAAGGTACTTCCTAATATTCCACCAATACCACCTTCAATAGTTTTTTTAGGACTAACTTTTGGAATTAATTTATGTTTTCCAAATAAATATCCTGCAAAGTATGCACATATATCAGTCATAAATGCAATTATAAATATAATCCACACATAAATTTTTCCAAATTGAAAAGTATTTAGAGTTAGTACTATGAAATCTAAAAACATTCCTACATATACAATCCCAAAAAATGTAATTGTAATATCTATTATGTCGTTTTTCACTCTAAGAAGATAGGTTATTGAGCATAAGAATAATACAAAAACTATTACATATGTATATTCCGTATGTAAGCCTAGTATATTTTTTAATGCTAAGTAGACAGAGAATATATACCCTATATTAAATAGAGGATGTATTTCTTTTGCTTCAAAGGCTTTATAAAATTCATTTAAAGCAATTCCAACTATTATACTTTCTGCTATGTATAAAGGCAAACCACCTATTATAATCAATATAAATAATGGCACTAAGGCTAATGCAGCAATAATTCTTGTACGCATATAATACTCTCCTTACTTAAGGCCTCCAAACCTTCTATCTCTATTTTGATAAATATAGACTGCTTTTTGTAATTCTTCTTCATTGAAATCTGGCCAATGTATATCTGTAAAGTAAAACTCTGAGTAAGAAGCTTCCCATATTAAGAAGTTACTTAATCTTTCTTCTCCGCTTGTTCTTATTATTAAATCTGGATCTGGAATAGAATTTGTACTTAAGTATTTCTTTATTGTATCTTCATCTATATTACCTATATCTAGTTTACCACATTTTGTATCTTTTACTATATCTATTATTGCATTTTTTATATCTTGTCTAGCTCCATAGTTTAGTGCTAAGTTTAAATTTATTCCTGTATTAAACTTAGTTAATTCATAAGCTCTATCTATTTCACTTTTGCAATTTTTTGGTAGACCATCTACACTTCCTATTGTAGTAATTCTTACATTATGTTCATGCAATACTCTAGTTTCATTTTTTAAATATGATGATAATAAATTCATTAGAGTATCAACTTCAAGCTTAGGTCTTTTCCAATTTTCTGTAGAAAAAGCATATAGAGTTAGATGTTTAACACCTAATCTTTGGCATTCTTTTAGAACTTTTCTAATCGTCTCTACTCCTGCCTTATGACCAGCAGATCTTGGAAGGAACTTTCCCTTAGCCCATCTTCCATTACCATCCATAATAATAGCAATATGAGCAGGCACTTTACTTAATTCTATATCATATTTCATATATTATGCCTCCATTACAATTTCTGACTCCTATTTTAAGGAGTCAGAAAAATATGTGATTAATAGCTCTACACCATTTTCCATTTCTGATATTTTAATTACCTTAGGAATAATTAACTTATCCCTATCTTTTCTACCTTCAACAGTTTTTATAGTGTAGTTTATATTCTTTTCTTTTAAAAATTCCTCTACTGTATTTACATGAAGGCCTAAAAGGTTATAATATTTTTCCAATATTATACCTCCATTATATCTTTTTCTTTTGATACTGCTACTGTATCTATTTCTTTGATGAATTTATCGGTCATTTTTTGAACTTCATCTTGTGCCTTCTTTAATTCATCTTCAGTTATTTCCCCGTTTTTTTCCATTTTCTTTAGGTCTTCGTTAGCGTCTCTTCTTTCATTTCTTATTCTAACTTTGAATTCTTCAGATATTTTATGAGCTTTTTTAGCTAATTCTTTTCTTCTTTCTTCTGTTAAAGCTGGCACTGCTATTCTTATAACTTGTCCATCATTACTTGGATTTAAACCTAAATCAGAGTTTCTTATAGCTTTTTCTATTTCAGCCATAGAAGTTTTATCCCATGGGCTTATCATTAATGTTCTTGGTTCTGGAACTGATATTGCAGCCATTTGGTTTACTGGAGTTGGTGTTCCATAGTAATCAACTCTTACTTTGTCTAACATTTGAGCATTAGCTCTTCCTGTTCTTATTGTAGTGTATTCATATTTAAGTGCATCAATTGTTTTAGTCATTTTAGATTCTAATTGCTTGTGTAGTTCTAATTTCATTAGTTTTATCCTCCTAATTTTTATAATTTGACTTTAATGTACAAAGTCTTGTTAAAATTTTTATTAGTGAAATAAATAATATAAATCTACTATTTATTATTGTCAACTTTATCTTACTGTTGTTCCTATGTTTTCTCCCATTACTGCCTTTATTATATTCTCTGTTGAAAGTTCAAATACCTTTATAGGAATCTTATTATCCATACATAAAGATGTTGCAGTTGAATCCATAACTTTTAATTCTTTTTGAAGAACTTCTATATAACTTAATTCTTCAAATTTAACAGCATCTGAATGTACCTTTGGATCCTTATCGTATACTGCATCAACATTTTTAGCAAGTAATATAACTTCGGCTTCCATTTCAGCAGCACGTAAAGCTGCAGCAGTATCTGTTGAGAAATACGGATTTCCTGTTCCTGCACCAAATATAACAACTCTGTTCTTTTCTAAGTGTCTAACTGCTTTTCTTCTTATATAAGGTTCCGCTATTTGTCTCATTTCTATAGCTGTTTGAACTCTTGTCTGTACCTCTATATTTTCAAGTGCATCCTGTAATGCCATTGAATTCATTACAGTAGCAAGCATTCCTATATAGTCTGCTGTAGTTCTATCCATACCTTCTGATGTTCTACCTCTCCAGAAGTTACCACCACCTACGACAACAGATACTTCTACACCTACTTCATGTATTTTTCTTATAGCTATAGCTATTTCGTTTACGATATCATTGTTTATACCGAAACCTTTATCACCTGATAATGCTTCACCACTAAGTTTTAGCAGTACTCTTTTGTACATTGGGTTATTCATAAGAAATCCTCCTAATTGGAATTGAATCATGCTTTTTCTATTTTTTAAAAAAAGAGAACACTTAAGTGTCCTCTCTTATAATTACTTAAGTTGCTTAGCAACTTCTTCTGCAAAGTTTTCTTCTTTCTTTTCTATACCTTCTCCAACTTCGAATCTTACAACTCTAACAACTTCTATTTCAGCTCCTACTTTTTTAGCAGTATCTGCAACTAATTGCTTTATAGTTAAATCAGGGTTCTTAACGAAAGGTTGCTCTAATAAACAAACGTCCTTTAATTGTTTTTCAAGTCTTCCTTTTATCATCTTCTCAACTATGTTAGCTGGCTTTCCTTCGTTTAAAGCTTGTTGAGTTAATATTTCTGTTTCATGAGCTATGTAATCAGCATCTACATCGTTTCTTGAAACATACTTAGGGTTCATAGCAGCAACTTGCATAGCTATATCTCTTCCCATAGTTATAACTTCTGCATCTCTTGCAGTAGTTTTCATTTCAACTAAGACACCTATTTTTCCACCACCGTGTATGTATCCAGCAACTTGTCCATCAGTTACTATCTTGTTGAATCTTCTGAAGTCTAACTTTTCTCCTATTGTAGCTATTCTGTTGTTTAATACTTCAGATAAAGCTATTCCTTCAGCATGAGTTTCTGCTAATAATTCAGCTATATCTTCTTTATCAGTAGCTAAAGCCATCATTGCAGCATCCTTAACAAAAGTTTTGAAATCTTCGTTCTTTGCAACGAAGTCAGTTTCTGAATTTACTTCTACTATAGAAGCAACTGTATTATCATCGTTCATTTCTATAGCAACTAATCCTTCAGCAGCTATTCTATCAGCTTTTTTAGCAGCTTTAGATAAACCTTTTTCTCTTAATAAATCTACAGCTCTTTCCATGCTACCTTCAGCTTCTTGTAAAGTTTTTTTACAATCCATCATTCCAGCACCTGTTAATTCCCTTAACTCTTTAACCATTTGTGCAGTTATAGCCATTTGGGTTACCTCCTATATATTAGTAATGGTAAGGGCATGACCCTTACCATTCAGTTTTTATTTATAGATTATTTTTGGTCTTCAGACTCTTCTACTTCTTCTTCAGCACCTTGTCTACCTTCAATTATCGCATTAGCCATAGCAGCAGTTATTAATTTAACAGCTCTTATAGCATCATCGTTACCAGGTATAGCATAATCTAATTCTTCTGGGTCACAGTTAGTATCAACTATACCAAATACTGGTATACCTAATCTATGAGCTTCTTGTATCGCTATGTTTTCTTTTCTTGGGTCAACTATGAACATAGCTCCTGGTAATTCAGGCATATCTTTCATACCATTTAGGTATTTTTCTAATTTTTCTTTTTCAGCTCTTAACTTTATAACTTCTTTTTTAGGAAGAACATTGAATACACCTTCGTTTTCCATTTTTTCTAATTTTCTTAATTTGTTTATTCTTGTTTGTATAGTTTTGTGGTTTGTTAACATTCCACCTAACCATCTTTCGTTAACGTAGAACATTCCACATCTTTGAGCTTCTTCTCTTATAGCATCTTGAGCTTGTTTCTTAGTTCCTACGAATAATACTGGCTTACCAGTTTCAGCTACTTCTTTCATAGCTCTGTAAGCTTCTTCAGCTTTCTTAACTGTTTTTTGTAAGTCTATTATATATATTCCATTTCTTTCTGTGAAGATGTATTTAGCCATCTTAGGGTTCCATCTTCTAGTTTGATGTCCGAAGTGAACACCAGCTTCTAATAATTGTTTCATTGATATTACTGACATTTAGTACCTCCTTGGTTTTATACCTCCGACACAATCAACTCTTAAAACAACCTCTTGGGCACCGTTTTAAGATCCTATGTCGTGTGTGATTAGTTTTTTATTTTTTCACCTCTAGTAGTATATCATAGAAATTTGCAAAATACAATATGTTTTATCCCTTTTATTTTTATCCTTTTTTATCTAGATTATATACTGTTTGCTATTTTCTTAATCAGTAAAAATCATTTTTATTTTTGTCTTTAAAGATGCAGTATCTACATCATTGTCACTTACTATGTCTACACTACCTAAAATTTCTCCATCTTCGGTGTAGTATTTTATTACACCAAGAACATCGCCTTTTTTAATAGGATATCTTACTTCCTTAAAGGTAATTTGTGAGTTTAATTTTTCTTCTTTTCCTATTATTGTATAAAGTTCTTTATCCGCTTTTAGTATTACTTCTAACTCCAGTATTCCTTTTATATATTTTTTTCCTATTAATTGATTTTTAGTCATTACTTTTTTTGTTGTAAAATTTTCTTTTCCAAACTTTAAAATTGAAAGAGATGTAGATAACCTTTTATCTTTGTGGTTAGTCCCTAGTACTACACCTATTATTCTATGCTCCTTTTCATTTAAGTCATCTTTATCTACGTTCATAGAAAAAGCTAGACAGTATCCTGCATTACCTGTATATCCTGTCTTTATCCCATCTACATTAGGAATTATTCCTAACAACGCATTAGTATTATTTTTTACAAATCCTCTTTTTGCATATGAATATGTAGCCATATCTGTAATAGCTACAACTTGCTTTTCATAATTATCAAACATATATTTACCAAGTTTAGCTATATCCCTAGCTGTAGATATATTTTCTCTAGGTGGATTTTTAGGCTGACTTAAATCATATATAGGAAGACCATGAGGATTGACAAAATTAGTATTTGTCATTCCAATTTCCTTAGCTTTTATATTCATTCGTTTTATAAATTTCTTTTCATCTTTACTTATATGTCTTGATATAGCTATTGCAGCATCATTTCCTGATACAATCATAAGACCTTTCATTAACTCTATTAGAGGTACTTTTTCTCCTTCCTTTAAATGATAACTTGACCCTCTTACTGATGCTATTGATTTATCAACAGTTATAATGTCATTAGCATTTACTTCTCTATTTTCTATAGCTTCTATAGCTAATAAAAAGGTCATCATTTTACTTAAACTAGCTAATGGTCGTTTTGCATCAGGATCTTTTTCAAATAGTACTCTATTTGTATCTTGATCTATAAGTATTGATGATTTAGAAAATTTATCTACTTTTTGTTGTGGCAAAGCGTAGGATAGATTTGACACTAACATTGTAACTATTGAAACAACTATTATTAATTTTTGTAGTCTTTTTCTCAAAATGCTCACCTTCTTAAATAATAAGTATGTTTTAATTTTTTCCTTTTTAGGCTAATAATATATCAGTAATTATTTACTAGCTATAATTCTTATTTTTATAAATATATCTTCCAAAATAGTAAACTATTTGATGTACTATTTTTTAATTTCTACATACTATACAATGTGGTAAAAACTAAATATAGGAGGATAGAATGAGTAATATTAATCATATATCAAGTAAACAATTACCTTTTAAAAAAATTTTAATCGGTAGCCCAATATACCAAAAAAAAGATATATTAAAAGAATTTTTACTTTCCTTAGAACAATTACAAAAAGATAATCTAATTGTTGATTATTACTTTATTGATGATAATGTTGACTTACAATCAAAACAACTCCTTTGGAATTTTAAAACTGAACATGATAATGTTTTTTTAGAAACCAGCAAGACCGATGATAATGAATATTACTTTGATAACTACACTCATAGATGGAGTGATAAATTGATAGAAAAAGTATCTATGTTCAAGAATAATATTATTAATTTTTCAATAGAAAAGGATTATGATTATTTATTTCTAATCGACTCCGATATTGTACTTCATCCAAAAACTCTACACCAACTAATTAGTAATGAAAAAGAAATTATTTCAAATATTTTTTGGACTCAATGGACTCCAGATAATCCTCCTTTACCTCAAGTATGGCTTAAGGATGACTATAAATTATATGATGCTATACAAAATGAAAATCTTACAGATACAGAAATCCAAAAGAAAACTATTGATTTTATAAACCTCCTCAAAGAGCATGGTGTGTATAAAGTTGGAGGATTAGGCGCTTGCACTTTAATAAGCAAAAGCGCTTTATTAAAAGGAGTTAATTTTAATCCACTTTATAATATTTCCTTTTGGGGTGAAGATAGACATTTTTGTATAAGAGCTGCTGCTCTAGGCATAGACCTTTTTGTTGATACTTATTATCCAGCTTTTCACATCTATAGAGAGTCTGATTTATTAAAAGTTCATGAATATAAGAAAAATACTTTTTCAAACTTTTCTAACGAAATAGTTCTTCGAAAACAACAATGGGATGAAACAATCAGCACTAATTCTGAGTGGATATTGTTTTTAGATGCAGATGAAGTTTTAGAAGATAAATTTAAAAGTTTAGTTAAAGATTTAATAAAAAATTCTCAATATGATGGATATTTATTTAGATTATATGATTTTTGGGACAACAATCACTACAGAGAAGATGAACTATGGCATGCTCATAAATTTTATAAGCCTTTTATGATTAGATATCAAGAAAATTTCAATTATAAATTTAACGAAGTCCCTCACCACTGCGGTAGAATGCCTGCTAATGTAACAGACCTTTCTGTTACCACTTGTGATTTAAGAATTAAACACTACGGTTGGGCTGATGAAAATGATAGACTCGAAAAATTTAACAGATACATGGAATACGATTCCGATGGACAATATGGATCTATGGAACAATATTTATCAATACTTGATCCTTCCCCTAATATTATAGAATGGATTGAATAACAAAAAACTGTGGCTTTAACCACAGTTTTTTGTTGCCTTTATATATCCATTTGTTCTCGAAACCATTCTTCCTTGAATAGTAAATTCATTTCTTTTTAGTATATTACATATTTTTACAAATGATTCTGGAGTATGAGTTTCCATTATTATTGATTTAGTGTCTACAAGTAATTTTATAAATTTTTCATCTTTAAAGATTTCAATTTCTCCTCCCTCACAATCCATTTTTATAACAATATCTATACCTTTATGCTCTTTTATTATATCCTCTAATATATTTGCAGCTCTTTTAATTTCCACCTCCTCTATTTTATATTCTCCTTCATGTTCGTTATAAGACCTAGGCTTTTCTTCTAGTAATGTAATTTTAGAGTTTCCTTTTAATTTTTCATTGAATATCCCTTTACCTAAAATATCGCTCTTGCCTAATCCATAATTATAAGCTTGAACTTTATCTTGTAGATCTGGATTTAATTTTAAATTATTCAGTAAACAACTATAAGTTAATTTAAAAGGTTCATAACTATATACTTTTTTTACATTTGAATTAGACGCAAAATATATGCTCGCAATTCCAACGTTAGCTCCTATATCAATCACTACACACTCTTTATTGGTAACGATTTCATATTCTTTATTTCTAAAAACTTCATTGAAAATTTCTATTTCTTCTAACTCTTTAAATTCAAAGTATACTCCATCATAATCAAATTTAATTTTCCCATCATCGGTTTGAACTTTACCTAGTTGCTCAAGATATTGTATATATTCATTAAACTTAAAGCTTATATCATCATGTCTAAAAATCTTTATAATTTCTCCATTAACACCTTTAATAAAGTTCAAATTATTATTTTCTATCATTATTAATACTTTTTCATTAATATCTGGAGATGATAAATCTCCACTTCTCATAATCATTATATACTTACCTTTGCAAGCATCTCTCCCTATACTTATTTTTTTGTCATCTATTTCTTTTGGTATTTGAATTACTTGCGCTCTTAAATTTAGTACCATCTCGATGTCTACATCTATATCTTCATTACTAACTACTACTACATTTTCACTTACTTCATTAATACTTTTTATTGTCTCAATTAAGCCCTTATTAGAAAATTCATCAACCGTTATCATGATACTTAAAATATCATCTTCTTTTTTTATTGATAAATTTTCTAATTTATCCCTCATAAGATTTATATTGTATTGATTTTCAAAATGACTTATTGGGTAGTCATATTTTTGTTCCTCGTTGCAATTTATATATTCTTCTAAGCTTTCTTTTGCTCTCGAAAATTTTCCACATTGTATCCATGACATACATTCCATAAAATACAAATCTTTATAGCCTGGAGTAGTTTCCTTAATTTTCTTTATAAAGTTTATCGTGTCATTGAATCTCTTTTCATTATTTAAAACTTTTACTATGTTCATGACTAGTGATGGGTAATATGTGTATTGATATTTTTCTAAATCCATATTATTTAAGGATTTTTTATAGGCTCCTATGGCTTTTTTATATTCATCAATCTTTCCATATTCATTACCTAAAACAAAATAATAATATGCATCCTTATCTTTTTCTTCATATGACTCTAATATATCTATATTTCTTTTGTTTTTTTTATCTAGATTACTCATGTTTCCATCATAACCATAATGATAAAATACTATATCAGTTTCTTTTATACTTTCAAGACCTCTCATCTCTTTAATGGAATTTATAATTTGCTCATGGAGTTTGCCTTTAAATCTATATTTAGGATTGTTTTTATATAATCTTACTCCAGCTGCCTCATAAGAACACTTTCCTTCTATTATATTTAATACCCTTACATAAAACCCTTCATAGTTAAGATTATTATTTAAAATTCCCTTTATTCTTTTCCTATCTTCTTCCCTAATTTCTTCATCTGCATCTATATATAAAATCCAATCCATTGTAGCTTTTTCTAAGGATACATTTCTAGCTTTACTAAAATTTTTTTCCCATTTGTGGTGATAAATTTTAGCTCCTATTTCTTTTGCTATTTCAATAGTTTTATCTGTAGATCCTGTATCCACTACAATAATTTCATCAACTATGTCTTTTATGCTATCTAAGCATCTTTTTATATGTTTTTCTTCATTTTTCACTATTAAACAAGCACTTATTGTGTTATTCATGTTTCACCACTTCCTCTTATTTTTTAAGAAGTATTTACTTAATAACATTTTATTCTTACTTGCTTTCTAATGTTCAAATATTATTATTCTTTTTACATTTTATTTTTACATAGTTATGCAACAATTTCATTCTTTTTCAATATTATATAGTGTAGTATAAAATACTACAAATTTGATATGAGGTGATATATATGGCAAATATGAATATATATTCAAATACTACAAATTCAACATTTTCTGTAGGAGTTTCTAAAAGTTTTACGGTTCTTGCTACTACTTTTGTAGGATATACTCATCCAAGTGGAATAATTGATGGGTTTACAACTTATATAAATGGTGCTACAGCAGCTAATGCAGTAGTTGAATTATTAGACGGTTCTGGTGAAGTTATTCAACAAGTGTTTTCAAATAGCCCACTCGGCGATTTCAGAATTATTACTGATAATAGAACTACTAGTTATACTATAAAAGTTTACTTACCAAGCTTATAGTATAATCTCTAAGGAGTATTTTTATGAATACCAAGATTATAGATGGAAAAAAGTATGTTGAATTAGATATTGTTGATATATATATTGATGGTAATAAAATTGACAAAGAATTTAAATTAGAAAGTTCTAGTGTTGATTTATTAGTTAAATTAGTTGAACCAGTGAATTCTGCTAGTGAAGATTTTTTAGAAAATAATAACGTGAATTCTTTAAATACTAAAGATTTAACTACAGAAGATGAGTTTATTAATAATAATATAAACTCTCAGGAAAATAAACATTCAAAAAAACATGTATACGGCCTGTTTATAATAGCTGTTACTATTATAATTATACAAACTGTTGTAATATTTCTAAAATAAGATAATTTACTTTATCTAAAAATATATCTGTGGGTATTGTGAAATACCCACCTCTAGATATATTTTAGAGGTGAAAATATGGTCTATAAGTCAATAGAGTGGTTAATAAAAAAAGAAGACTTAAAAAATAATTCAATACTTTATAAAAGTTTTTCTCTTGAAGAAGAAAATAAAACTATTATACATGGTATAGCTGTTTATGTAGATAACTACACCCCTGCTAAGAATGCATTGGTATCTCTTCAAGAATCAAAATCAAACGAAGAGCAATACGTAGATAAATATCTTACTTTTACTGATGAAAAAGGATATTTTCTAATTTCTTTCACTCCTGAAGAATATAAAAAATATAAGATAGTTGTTTATTATCCAAGTACTAATTCGTAAAAAATGAGGTGTAAATTTATGGGTACTTTTAATGGTGGCATTGATGTAAAAGTCAATCAAGGAGAGTTAAAAAACATCACTATAAAATTAACTGGCCAAGATGGAGCTATTATTTCTGGCACAGTTACTTTTCCTGATGGTATTACTCCTGTATACAATGCTACAATATTGCTAAGTTATATCTACAATGGTATTTTAAATCCTATTACCTTTAGTTTTACTGATATTCATGGTAATTTTATGTTTGGTATAAAAAATACTAGCCTGGATTATCATATCACCGTTGTTTACAATGAGCCTACAACTGAAATAGTTTCGCCGTAACAAATGTAAAAGTGATATATTATTTATGTCACTTTATTTTTTTAAAATCCATAATTACAAAATAATTGGTATTAATTTTTATATTATGCTATTATATAAAAGTTATAAACTAACCTGTTTTTATACATAATTATATTAAAGAATAAATACTAAATATAGATTAATGAAAGGTACGTTATTATGAATTTTAAAAAATTAGGAATAAGTGATAATATATACAACGTTTTAATGAAAAATGGTATAAATGAGCCAACTCCAGTTCAAGAACAAAGCATTGGCCTTATAATGAATGGTTCTGATGTTATTGCTCAAGCTGCTACTGGCACAGGTAAAACTTTAGCTTTTTTACTTCCAATATTTGAACAGATATCTCCTAACAATAACTTTGTTCAAGGATTAATTATATCTCCAACTAGAGAGCTTGCTATACAAATAACAGAAGAAGCCAACAAGCTATCACAAGGCAAAGATATAAATATTTTAGCTGCTTATGGAGGTAAAGACGTTTCTTCTCAAATAAAAAAATTAAAAGGAAGCATTCATTTAGTTATAGCTACTCCAGGTAGGCTTATAGACCATCTTATGAGAAAAACTGTAGACTTAAGCAAATTAAATACTTTAGTATTGGATGAAGCTGATGAAATGTTATTTATGGGCTTTAAAAACGATATAGAAACTATTATGAAATTTATGCCAAAAAAACGTCAGATGTTATGTTTTTCTGCTACTATGGATTCTCAAGTAAAAAAATTAGCTTATAGATATATGAATGATCCTTGTGTAGTCACTATTCAAAAAGAAGAAAAGTTAACTCTTGACAATATAAAACAAGAAGTAGTTGAAACTACAGATAGACATAAGCAAGACACACTTTGTTCTGTTCTAAATGAAGATAACCCTTTTATGGCAATCATCTTCTGTAGAACTAAGGTAAGAGTTGATAAACTTGAAGAAGGTCTACACCAACGTGGATACAATTGTGCTAAGCTGCATAGTGATATCCAACAATCTAAGCGTGAAAGAATAATGAAGTCATTTAGAAATTCTGATATTCAATATCTTATCGCTACCGATGTTGCTGCTCGTGGATTAGATGTGAGCGGTGTAACACACATTTATAACTATGATATACCTGAAACTGTTGAATCTTATGTACATCGTATAGGTAGAACTGGTAGAGCAGGTGAAGAAGGGTATACTTGCCTTTTTATAGATCCTAAAAATCAAAAAATGTTAGAAGAAATTGAAAAAACCATAAAAATGAGGATATCAAAAAGACAACTAAACCAATAAATAGTATATAATATAATTAACATTTATTACTTACAGTTTTTTAGCTGTCAATTTAAAGGGGGAATATCTATTTAGATGGATAGGTTGTTTAGTTTTTTATTACTTGTAGCAATGGGTATATGTATTTTTTCATTTAACTTATTTTGGACTTCAAATCAGTTAATATTTGTTTTCTTATCTGTAATTGGAATTGGTTTAAGTTTAGTTATGCTACTATGGGGCAACAGAAATTTTTTAAATAAATTTATTGGTTCAAAAGTCAAAAAATAATTCTTTAGTAATTATTAAAAAGGTAGTTTCTTAGTGAAACTACCTTTTTTCTTAAGTAAAAGTCATTATTTTAAAATTTGTATCTCTATTGTTTTTCTTCCCCAGTTGTAACACTCTTTGTTGCTATTCATATATATGTCTATTTTATTTCCTTTTATAGCTCCACCAGTATTATTAGCTATAAACACCTTATTAAAGCAGGGTATATAAACCTTAGTTCCATAAGGTATAACTCTTGGATCAACTGCAATTGTACCCCATATTGGTTTTTGGCCAGTTGATGTAATACCATATCCAGTATAGGCAGTAGCTACAACTTGAACACTAGTTTTACTATTATTGTTATCACCCTCTGGTTTAACTAACTCTTTATCTAATGATATATATTTACCATTTGACCATCCTTTTTTATTATCTGGCCCTTGTATTTTATACCAACCATTATTACTATCTAATATTGTAACTGTTTGATTTTTTTGTAAAGAGCCTATTACATTGTACTTAGTTGATGGACCTTTTCTAATATTTAAACTACTTATAGTTACTTTTCCTGTGTTATCAGCGTATGAACTAGTTGCTCCTAATGTAAATATTACTGTTAAAAGTAACATTACTGTTATTACAGTTTTCTTTATCATAAAAGCTCTCCCATCCTATTTCATTTTTATTTAACCTTTTATATTTTTCTGTATTTGTTGCTTTTTTGTAACTTTTATCTCTAATTACATGGTAGTTGATTTGTAACCTTTTTGTAAAGTATTTTTTGAAATTATTTACAAAAAGGTTACAAATCCATTATTATTATCCTATAAATTTTATACTCTATTATATAAACATAAGGAGTTTAAATACGATTTGTTACTATATTCTAACCACATAATAATAGGAGTTTTTTATGAATACTATCTTAGCCGTGCACCTAGAGGAATCATGGATTTTATGTTTGTAAATTTAATAGATTATGGTAATTGGGAACCTCCATATTTATCTTATATCAAAAAAGACATCTCCTAAATAGGAGATATCTTTTTTATTCTCTAACCAATGGCATTGACATACATCTAGGTCCGCCTCTGCCTCTAGATAATTCAGAGGAGGGCATTGTATTAACTTTAATTCCATTTTCCTCTAATATTCTATTGGTAACATAATTCCTTGAATATACTACAACTTCACCAGGGCTAATATTGTACTTATTGTACTATAAGGCATATTGAAAAATATATTATTAGCTAATATTTCAATAGCTTGCGGTGGTGTTCTTTGAGATATTCCTACTGCAATGATATTTTCATTTATATTTAAAATGTCTCCACCTTCAATAGAGTATTCAAAGTTTCTATCATATACTCTATGAATATTTTTGTAATCTGAATGATATTAAAAATATAATCCGCATATATAGTTTCTCTACCTCTTGTAACAGAATACATTTTGTTCATACTTACACAATTTCCTATTGTAGCAAATGGGTCTCTAGTAAAGTATAAATTTGGCATAGGATCAGTTATAAATGGATAATCTGACTCTATATAGTCTGATAACATTTTTCTATCATATTTAGGTAATTCTAGTTTATTTATTCCTGACATAGTTTTTTGTACCAACTCTTTTTTAGACTTTATACTACTTACCCCTTGATATTTATAATTTTACAATTATTATATAAAGTTACCTTAGGTAACCTACAACTATTTTTAATTTACTATATTTTTATTATATTTTAAATTTTACTTAGTTTTTACATTCAAGGTATTTTTCCGCTTATTTTTTATGTGTTTTTATGTGTTTTTTTATACTTTTTATGTATATTTCATATTCTTAACGCGATTTTAACCTTTAGTTAATAATCTTCTAATCCTCTTTGCCTAATATTTTGCTACTATATATTTAAATCAAGCTTTATACATTAGTATAGGGAGGAAATTAATTTGAAAATTATAATAGGTCTAATGGGTGGCTTAGGTCTTTTTATTTTTGGAATGGATTTAATGAGGCGTGGACTACAAAGATGCGCTGGAGAAAATATAAAAAAAATTGTAGATCTTATTACTAAAAATATACTATTTTCAATTTTGGTAGGTTTAATAGTTACAGTAATTATTCAGAGTTCTAGTGCTACTACAGTTATGGTTGTAGGATTAGTAAATGCAGGTATATTAGGACTACCTCAAGCTTTAGGTATAATAATGGGTGCAAATATAGGCACTACTATTACTAGTCAGCTTGTTTCTTTTAATCTACATGGTATCGAGTCATTAGCTTTAATAGTTGGTATATTGCTATATTTATTTCCGCCAAGTGCCAAGTATAAATATTTTTCTGAGGTTTTGTTGGGAATAGGAATCTTATTTGTTGGTATGAATATTATGAAAACGTCAGTGGAACCTTTAATGTATCTTACAGCTTTTAAAAATACTTTATTATACTTTATTGCTCATCCAACTCTAGGTATTTTAGCTGGTTTTTTAGTAACAGGTGTTATTCAAAGTTCTAGTGCTTCAATAGGTATGTTGATGGCTATATGTTCTAATGGGCTTTTACCTTTAACTTCAGCTCTTCCAATAGTTTACGGAGGAAATATAGGTACTTGTGTGACTTCGTTATTTTCTAGTGTCGGTGCAAATAAAAACTCAAGAAGAGCTGCTATTATGCATTTAATATTTAATGTTATAGGCACCATTATATTTGTACTATTTTTAAGTAGACCTTTAGAATCTTTAGTTATTAAAATGTCTCCAGGTGATATTTCTAGACAAATAGCAAATTCTCATACTTTATTTAATCTTATAAATACTATTTTACTTTTACCATTTACTAATTATATAGTAAAACTTACTAATATAATAATACCTTATGATCATACTGAAAATTCTTTGGTAAATACCACTATGTACTTAGATGAAAGGATACTTCAAACGCCATCTCTTGCTTTATCTAACACTATGAAAGAAGTTGGTAGGATGGGTGATAGAACGTTACTTGCTTTAGATTGTTCTTTACAAGCAATTTTAACTTCTGATTTAGATAAAGTAAAAAAAGCACTCTATCATGAGGAAAAAGTCAACAAAATACAAAAAGATATTTTAAACTATTTATTAAGTTTATCTAAAACTAATCTTAGTGAAGATGAAAGTTATAGAACTACTAGTATTTTTAGTACTGTAAATGATATTGAAAAAATTTGTAATTATGCTGAAGATATTGCTAATATGACTAATACAGCTATTATAGCAAAATTTGATTTATCTGAAATTGATAGAGATGAACTTATTAGCTTATATAATAAGATTATTACTAATTTTAATAATGCAATTATATCTTTACAAAATAAAGATACAACCCTAGCTAACAAAGTTATAGAAGCTAAAAAGGAAATTTACTATCTTGAAAAAACATCTAGAAAAGCTCATATAAATAAGTTAAACGAAGGTAACTGTAATATTGAAATAGGCATTATGTATTTAAACTTAATATCTAATTTAGAAAAAATATCTATTCATTCTGCTAATATTGCAGAACAAGTTCTAATGCTACGTTACTGCTAATAAAAATAACCCTTCTTGCTAGGGTTATTTTTATTAATCAATTATAATTCTAATACTGTCTCCATTTTTTCTCTCTATGTGTGCAATTTCTCCAACTAAGTCATGATCAAAAGCTTGCATCAATACCGTTAAAAGTTTTTGGCTGTCTATAATATCAGCTTTGCTATTAAAGAAATCTATAGCATTATTTTTAATCATTTTCTTAACAAAATCTATAGGCAATTTTATGCTAACTTTGTCTCCCATATAAGATATAATTCTTATTCTTACCAATTTTTCTCCATGGTTTTTTATCATAACTCCTCCTAAAATTTCTATAAATATAAATTTAAACTTTGTCAAAAATATAATCATCACTGTAAATCTACAGTGTTTAATTTAATACTCTATTTTATATTCTGTATGTTATAATATATATTCCTAAATATGCTGATTTTTAATATTATATATTTGTAACCATATTTATTTTATGTTAAAATGTTTTATATTGAAATATTTCATATTAATCTATTAGGATTACTATAAATACCACTTTATTTTAAGGAGACGATTAACTTTGTTTAATTACATCAAATTTGCTATATACCAAGTAATAGGATTTATTTCATCTATACCTTTATTAATGAAACTAAAGAAAAACTTAAATAAATTCAGCAATCATGAGATTTTTAGCTTCTTACAAAAACAAGCTAAAACATCATTAAAACTCGTAGATATAGACCTTACTATTTTAGGAAAAGAAAATTTGCCTAACGAACCTGTTTTATTTGTAGCTAATCATTCTAGCATGCTAGATAGTTTTATTTTAATCTCTAGCGTAGATAGACCTATTGGTTGCTTAATAGCTGATGAGCCTGTGTGGAAAAACCTACCTATTGTTAATAAATGGGCTGATCTTATTAAATGTGTATATATTAATAGAAAAAATCCTAGAGATGGAATAAAAAGTATTTCTCAAGCTGCTAACAACATACTAGAAGGTCACAGTATGGCAGTTTTCCCTGAGGGAGATTTAACTTGGGTCAAAGATCCTAATGCCTTAATCTCTGATTTTCGAAATGGAGCATTAAAAATAGCTTATAAAGCTAATTGTCCAATTGTTCCTTTTGTTATAAAAAATTCTAAAGAAACTTATGAAGGGTACCAACCTATTGGAAAAATAAGTTCTGTTCCTGTAGAGGTGGAGTTTTTAGATCCAATCTACGATCATATAGAAAATCCACGATTAAAATCTACAACTCTAGGAGAAAATATAAAAAACAAAATGATTAATAAAATAAATGATTTTAGAACAAAAAAAGTATGAAGATAAAACTTCATACTTTTTTACATTATTTCTACAAGATCATCTACTTTTATAATTCCTTCTTTAATAACCTTTACAAAAATCCCTTCTCTTGGCATTACACAGTCTCCAGTAGTCTTTTTTATTTCACAACCACCATGACATTTTTTTCCTATTTGAGTTACTTCTACTTGGCAGTCACCTATTTTAATCATAGTTCCTATTGGTAATGTATGTACTTCTATTCCTTCTGTAGTAATATTTTCTGCAAAATCTCCAAATTTCAGATGATCAAAGCCTTTAGCTTTCATTTTATCTATACTCTCTTTAGCTAAGATACTTATTTGACGATGCCAGTTTCCTGCATGAGCATCCCCACATATTCCATAATTAATTTTTATTTCTGCTTTATCAACAGGTATTTTTACTACGCCTTTTTCTGTACTTGTATTTATAGATACTATTTTTGCCATTAATCTCCCACCTTAATATACTTAAAATTTAAAATCTCCAGATTTTCCACCTGTTTTTTCAACAAGATGAATATTGCTTATTATCATCTTTTTATCTACAGCCTTGCACATATCATAAATTGTAAGAGCTGCTATTGTGCAAGCATTTAATGCTTCCATCTCTACACCTGTTTTTCCATGAGACTTACAAGTCGAATAAATTTTTATAGATGAAGATTGTTCTATTATTTCAAATTCTAAGTCACATCCAACTAAATTTATTTGATGGCACATTGGTATATTTAAAGAAGTATTTTTAGCTCCCATTATTCCTGCTACTTGAGCTACTGAAATTACTTCCCCTTTTTTAATTTGTCCATTTTTTATCTTATCTAATGCATCTCTACTCATGGTAATTGTCGCTGTTGCTACTGCTATTCTAGTAGTTTCATCCTTGTTACTTATGTCTACCATTTTTGCATAACCTTTTTCATTTATGTGAGTTAACATATTATCCTCCAATTTCATACATACACCTATTCGTGTCACTGCTTAGATTTTCATTTAAGTGATGTTTCTCTGGCTTATTTAAAATAATCTCTTTCATTATTTCTCTAAACATCATTGGCCTATTTAAATAATATTTTATATCTATTTCTTCACGAGAATGTAAACATAGTTTTATTTTCCCATTTGATGTAATTCTTATTCTATTGCAATTTTTACAGAAAGAACAACCTAACGGAGTTATTATACCTATTTTACCTTTTGATGTTCTATATTCATAGTAATCTGCTGTACTATTTTCATTACTATTTAATTTATAGATTCCATCTATATTTTCAATAAATTCTCTTATATTAAAATATCCCTTTTGATAAAGTTTTTGTCCTTCTCCTAATGGCATTAGTTCTATAAATCTTACGTCTATAGGATAAAAATTAGTCATAAGCATAAAGTCTTCTATTTCATCATCATTAAATTCATTTATAATAACACAATTTACTTTTACATTAAGTCCTAATTTTACACAAGTTGTTATAGCATTTAGAGCATGTTTTATATCTCCGCCTCTTGTTATACTTTTATACTTGTATGACTTTAATGAGTCTAAACTTATATTTACCTTTTTTAGACCAACCGCTTTTAATTCTCTTGCTTTTTCTGCAAGTCCAATTCCATTTGTAGTTATTGCTACATCTTTTATATTACATTCTTCATAAGTAAATTTAATAAGTTCCTTTAAGTAGGGATATAATAATGGTTCTCCTCCCGTAAATCTAACCTTTGTTATACCTAACTCTGATAATCCTTTTATAATAAACTTATAATCCTCAAAACTTAATTCATCATTCATATAATTTTTTTCAAATTTAACATCTGATGGCATGCAGTAAACACACCTTAAATTACATTTGTCTGTAAGTGAAATACGAGCATAATTTATGTTTCTTCCAAATTTATCTTTCATATCTAGCTACCCTCTTTGCCTACTATTTATATATATTTAATTATATACTACTTTTCAATTTTAGTGGCACATTCTGTAGCTTCTCCTGTTAAAATTTCTATTCCATGGTCTAATACATCAATTATGAAGCTTAAATTTTCAATTGCTCCTTTAGGACTCCCTGGTAAATTTATTATTATTGAATTACCTCTTATGCCACTTATACCTCTACTTAGTATTGCTTTTTTAGTTATTTTAGTTGACTCCATTCTCATATACTCACTAAGACCTGGTATTTCTTTTTGAATAATAGCCTTAGTTGCTTCTGGAGTTATATCTCTTTTGGAAAAACCCGTCCCTCCATTAGTTAAAACTAAATCCGCTTTATTATTGTCACAGATTTCTACAAGATTTTTTTTTAAGGTATCTTCATCATCTTTTATTAACGTGTAGCTTACTACTTTATAATTCCCTATAGATTCAACATATTCTTTTAATTTAGGGCCTGTTATATCTTCTCTTTTACCTTCATATCCTTTGTCACTAAGCGTTATAATTGCAACTCTAAACATGTACTGCCTCCTTATTTAATTTGTCATAAATCGCCATATATATATATTATCTATTTAACAATTACTTTCCTCTATATTTATTTTGTATTTTTTAATTTTTATTTGTTGTTTGATCTTATTTTTTATCTTTTCTATGTGATAAATCGCCTTTATTTTTTATCATTAAAATTTCTGCTAAAATTCCAAAAGCAATTTCACTTACTTCAGTTGAAGATATATTAATACCTACCGGTGCATAGACTTCATCTAATTTATCTTCTTTTATTCCTTCTTTTATTAACTCTTTTTTTATAGTTAACCATTTTTTTCTACTACCAATCATTCCTATGTAAGCTACTTCATTATTTATAACTTCTCTTAAAGCTTCTAAATCTTTTTCATAACCTCTCGTTGTAATTACCACATAAGTATTTTTATCTATGTATATCTCTTTTAATATTTTAGATATCTCTCCTGAATAAACTTCTTCTGCTTCCTTGAATCTTTCTTCATTGGCATAGTCTTCTCTATCATCAACTACTATAGTATGAAAATTTAAACTTCTAGAAATTTTATATATATTAAATCCTATATGACCTCCTCCCACTATTAATAACTTAGGATTTGGTTTAAATACCTTTATATATCCTTTTACATCGCCTCCACATTCCATAGGCGTATCTTTAGATGTGTTATTTAAATTATATTCAAATATGCTATCTTCATTTTTTTCTAAACAATCTTTGCACTTATTCATAATTTTATGCTCTAAGATACCTCCACCAACAGTTCCAATCACACTTTCATTCTCAAACATACAAAGTATAGCTCCTTGCTTTCCAGGACTAGAACCTTTTACTTCTGTTAAAGTAGCCATTGCTACAGAGGCACCTTTTTTTAATTCTTCGCTTATTCTTTCTAATATCTTTCGATCCATATTCAACCTCTCTATCTAATTAAAATATTATATTGGAAATATTTTTTTTGAAAGTATTACCTCCAATACACTTCCTGATATACATCTTGCTTTATCTGAAATTGTACAACTATTTTTTAGTTCTTCTATCCTAGGGTCTATATCTAATATTTTTAATTTCGCAGGTATTTGGCTCCCACTTTTTATTATACCCCTTAATATTCCATCTATTGTAGCTATAACTTCATATTTTTCTCCATTTCCATCTTTTATATAGGCTAATACTTGTCCTTTTTTCACTATATCGCCTATATCACATAAGTTTTCTATTCTTCCCGAAGTATTAGAATACACTACTCTTTCTTTACTAACTCCATTTATACTTCCTGGTACTCCTGTATTCTTTAGTGCTTTTCCAATACTAATTACTCTTCCTAAATTGTGCCCTCTCATAGTTTCAATAACCATATGAACATCTTCTCCTGCACAAAATCCAGGTCCTAATCCAATAGTTAGTGGTGCCATAGTTTTATTAGTCCCTAAATTTTTTTTTGCTAGTATAGAATCTATTACTACGCTTGGTTTTAATTTCTCTATGTACTCTCCTGTAGGGTCTATTACTAAAGCCACCTTACCTTCTTTTAAAGTGGCTTTTACCTCTTCTACATTCTTACTAAACTTACAAGTAACTTCTTCAACTATTATCTCTTTTTCATACACAGCTTCACAAAATGCCACATGTCTCCTTATAGCTAATGGTTTTTCTACCTCTAAGGCTACTACCTTAAAGCCACATTTATTTAATCTATGGATTATTCCAGTAGCTATATCTCCTGCTCCTCTTACTAAAATTATATTATTCATATTTTTCTCCAAACCTTATTTGAATTATTGTCATATACATTAGTATTATACAATACATTTTTATCGTTTTATAGATTTATGATTTGTTTTATGCGTATATCTAGCTACTTAATTTTATCTAAAATAAAAAAGAAATCCATTTAGATTTCTTTTTTATTTTAATTCTTTATATAGATTTAATTTATTCTCCACATTTAATTTCATATCTTTTGATATTTTTAATATTTGCTCATTGCAGCTATCTTTATCAATCCATATATTCTTTATATCTAAAAGCTCCATTTCTTCAAGTATTGAATATACATCTATAGATTGTTCTAAAATAGCTACAACATCTATGTTATAAGGTACATCTTTTAAGCTTTCATAAATCTCTACTCCATCAATATAATTTTTATTTGCATCTATGCCTACTACAGTATGTTTTTTCTCCATAAGTGCTTCTATAACTTTATATTCTATAGATTCTTGACTTTTATCCTTAATTAAAACTGCCCATGAATTGTATCTAAGCAAATTCATATATATTCCTCCAAATAAATACTTCTCTACAAACTATTATATGATATATTTCAAAGTGTTTACTCCATTTTATCATTGTAGTAAAATTAAATCAAAGGTTTTTATACAATAAAAAGCTCTCAGAATATATTTTAAATTAACTGAGAGCTTTTTATTATATTTTTATTTGTCGCAGCAAGCTATGCCTAATACTGTAGGTCCTGTATGCGCGCATATACAACTTCCTATATTAACAATCATAATTTCATCAACATGTAATTCTTCATTTATTTTCTTCATTAGGTTTTCAAGATCACCATTATTATCTCCACAACCAATTAAAATTTGCTTATCTTTTAAATTGTCTCCATAAGTTTCTTTTATAATTTCTATAATTTTACCTACTACTTGCTTTTTGCCTCTACTTTGTGATAATGACTTTACGTTTCCAGCTTCAATACAAAGAATCGGCTTAATATTAAGCATATTTCCTATCGTTGCTTTTGCTAAAGATACTCTTCCTCCTTTTTGTAAGTATTCTAAAGTGTCAACTGTAAATAATACAGACATATTACTTTTAATTTTTTCTAAATGATTAACTATTTCATTAATAGTTTTTCCTTCTTGTGCTAATCTTGCTGCAGAAAGAACTACACATCCACTTCCTATTGATAAAGATAAGCTATCGAATGTATGAATATCTCCTTCTGTATCATTTTTTGCCATTACTGCACTCTGGTATGTACCTGAGGCATTTGAAGAACCTGCTATATATAATACCGATTTATATTCATTAATATATTTTTCAAATACGTTCTTAAAACTCATATATGTTACTTGAGATGTTTTAGGTAAGTTATCACTTTGCCTAAGCATTTTATAAAAATCTTCTTTTGTTATATCTATTCCATCTATATATTCTTTTTCCTCGAAAATCACACTTAACGGTACTACATGTATATTATATTTTTCTATTAACTCCTTAGGTATATCCGATAAACTATCACAAACTATTTTTATATTACTCATTACATTCCTCCATCTTGCTATTTTTATGTACCATGTACTATATTAAGATATTATTACTAGGTATTAATATCTTATCATTATTTAAATTTTATTTCAATATTATTTTTTAATAGGTACTTTATTCTATTATTTAATTCTCCATATTTTATTTCAATATTTCCCAGGAAATTTAAAGCAAATAATAAAAATTTTACTTCGCTTAAGCGACCTGTCGGCGAAACACTTCATATCGCCAACGGCTCTGCGCGTTGCTAAAAAACTTTTTTTACTCTCACTAAGTCTATCGACGTAGCCTAAATATAACAACTTATTCACAGTTTTTTAGGCTATATAATATCCTTAATCGTAAAAAAATAGTCAATTAAGTAAAAATACTTAATTGACTATTTTTTCATTATTTTTTTTTATTTTTATTGTTATAATCTGGCCTCTTTAATTTTTTATCCCTTGGAGCATTTCCTCTATAAACATTTTTTATACATTTAAAAGCAATTCCTAATCCGAACATAGCTGGAAGTATAAATAAAGGGAGTTTTTTAAAAAATAACATACTCACTATAAATGTTAATACTCCCATTAATCCTAAACTTAAATTTAATTTATACCATCTCTCCATGAATCTATCCCCCTTAGACTTAAAACCTTATATTTATACAATTTCTATATTTAGGTTATAAATACCTTTATATATTTTTTAATTATTTAGGTATTTTTCTAGTATTACCCCTCTTATACTTTCGTATTTTATATGGTCTGGTAACGCCTTTTTTATTACACTAATCTTTTCATCTCCAAATTTTTCACAGGCCTCTAACACCATTTCTTTTTCATCTTTTGTATAGAATTTTTTAACATCTATATCAAAGTTTATGTTTTGATTAAGTTTTATATAATCATAAATATAACCAAGTATAGTAGATATAGAAACTTCTATTTCTTCGGATACTTCTTTAATATCCTTACCTTGGTTTAATAAGTCTAAGGCTATTTCATCATTTTTTCGGCTATCTCCATCTATTACAAGCTTAAGCTTTTTTTTGTCATTCCATTTTGGAGTTATGTTATTTTCTTCTACATGTTGTTTTACTATTTTTATAATATTAGTGCCATATTTATCTATTTTAACTGGACCAATTCCGCCTATATCTTTGAGTTGTTCTTCTTCTAAAGGATATCTACCACTGATTTCTTTTAGAGTTGTTGCACTAATTATCATATAAGGCAAGCTTCCTTCAGCTTTGGCAACACTTAATCTAAACGCTCTTAGTTCTTCATATAAATTTGTATCTGTGCTTACATGGAAAAATTCATCATCCTCAATATTCTCTTCACTCTCGCTGTTCTTAGCCTGTGTAACCTTCTTATCTATATTATTTTTTATTATATATTCTTTTACTATCTCTTCGAATTCACTTCCATATTTTTGGTATTTTATTTCTCCTATACCAGATATAGCTAACATTTCATCTTTATTTGTAGCAAAGTTTATTGCTATGCTTTTTAAAGTAGCATCTCCAAACACCATATATGGTGCTATTTTTTCTTCTCTTGCTATTTGACTTCTTAATTCTATTAGTTTTTCGTATAATTCATTTTCTACATAAAGTGATTTAGTTACATTAACTTCTTTAAATTCAACCTTTATTTCATTTTTGATTACCTTCATTGATTGTTGATTTAATACTATAGTTGGGTAGCTACCTTTATAACCTACATTTTCTACTACATCTAGAAATCCATGCGACACTAAGGTATTGATAAAGTTTTTTAATTCTTCATTAGAGTAATTTTTCATAATTCCATAAGTAGTAATTAAATCAAAATTTAATTCTAATACTTTTTTATTTTTTGACCCTCTAAGTACATCTATAATCATAGTTACACCATATGCTCTTTTCATTCTGGCAATACAAGAAATTACTTTTTGTGCATCTAAAGTTTTATCCACTACCTCACCTTCATTTAGACAGTTACTACAATTGTTGCAATCTTTTACTACACTTTCTCCAAAGTACGATAATATACTTTTTCTGTAACAATCATTACTGTATACCAAGTCTACGATCTGTTGTAGTTTTTTATATTGGACCATTTTTCGGTTTGGGTTTTCTATTCCAACTTCCACTAAATATTTTTGAGTATGAACATCTCCTGGTGAAAATAATAATATACATTCACTTTTATCTCCATCTCTACCAGCTCTACCAATTTCTTGATAATAGTTTTCAATACTTTGAGGCATATTATAATGTACTACCCATCTAATATTAGGTTTATCTATACCCATACCAAAAGCATTTGTTGCAACCATTATTTTTATTTCATCATTTATAAATTGCTCTTGATTCACTTTTCTTTCTTCTTGCGATAAACCTGCATGATATCTAGAAACTGAAAATTCTCTTTTCAATAATCCTTCATAGATATTTTCTACTTCTTTTCTAGTTGCAGCATATATTATACCGCTTTCATTCTTATGATTTTGTGCATAGTTAAGAATATATTTATTTTTAGCTCCTGATTTTATAATATTTATAGATAAATTTTCTCTATCAAATCCAGTTACAAATATGTGAGGGTTGTCCAAATTCAATACATTTACTATATCGTCTCTTACTTCATCTGATGCAGTAGCTGTAAAAGCTGTTATTATAGGTCTTTTTTTTAATTTTTTTATAAAGTAAGGTATTCTCTTGTAACTTACCCTAAAATCATGTCCCCATTGTGATACACAGTGTGCTTCATCTATTGCTACTTGAGTAATATTTTTATTTTTCATTATTTCTATAAAGTCTGTATTATCTAGTCTTTCAGGTGCTACGTAAATTATTTTATATTTGTCATCTTCAATGTTTTGTAATATATTACTGTACTCACTATTTGAAAGTGAACTATTGATAAAATCAGCTTCTATGCCCATAGTTTTCAGGGTATCTACTTGATCTTTCATTAGAGATATTAAGGGAGATATTATAATAGTCAATCCTTCAAGTATTAGTGCTGGCACCTGATAACATATAGATTTACCTCCACCAGTTGGCATTATTGCAAGTACATCATTTTCATTTATAATTGAATTTATAATATTTTCTTGTCCTTTTCTATAGCTAGTGTAGCCATAGTATTTATGTAATATATCTAAAGGTTTTTTATTCATCTTTACCTCCTTCTACCGAACTTATGTTTGTTGTAATTATAATCATTTTATTTATTTTTTATTCATTGTACTTTATACCTTATCTCTATTTTAACATATAAATAAAAGCTATGATTCTATAGAGATTAAATTCTATTATATCATAGCTATTATTTATAAATTATTTAAATTAAGTTAATTCAAAATATATTTTTATTTTATTGCTTAATTGCAATATCAAATTAAACCATTTTTAAATAGTATATATTTGTTCCTATTTTATAAATTGTGCTATCAAACTTCCCATTTCTTTAGTTCCTACACAATTCATATTTTCACTCATTATATCGATTGTTCTATAACCCTTATCTAAAACTTGATTTACTGCATACTCTATTGAATTTGCTTCTTGTTCCAAGTCTAATGAATATCTTAGCATCATTGATACTGACAATATTGTAGCTATAGGATTTGCTTTATTTTGTCCTGCTATATCTGGAGCACTGCCATGTATAGGTTCATATAATCCAAATTTACCACTTCCCAAGCTAGCAGAAGGTAACATTCCTATAGAACCTATTAACATACTAGCTTCATCAGATAATATATCACCAAACATATTCGAAGTAACAATTACATCAAATTGTTTTGGATTTACAATGAGTTGCATTGCTGCATTATCTACATACATGTGAGAATATTCTACTTCAGGATATTCTATAGCTACTTTTTGTACTACTTCTCTCCAAAGCCTAGAAGATTCTAGTACATTAGCTTTATCTACAACAACTAGTTTTTTATCTCTTTTCATTGCTATATCAAATCCAACCCTAGTAATTCTATCTATTTCTTCTACATTATAATATTCAGTATCAGTTGCATAAGTTTTTGAGTAATCTTCGTTGTCAACTCTTTCTTTTTTCCCAAAGTATATTCCGCTAGTAAGCTCTCTTACTATTAGCATATCTAATTTATCACCTATTATCTCCTCTTTCAGAGGACTTGCATGTTTTAACTGTTTGTATAGTATTGCAGGTCTTAAGTTTGAAGAAAGCCCTAACTCCTTTCTTATACCTAATAGACCTTTTTCGGGTCTATCTCCATTAGAAAGATTCTCCCACTTCGGTCCACCTACTGCTCCTAATAAAACTGCATCTGCCTTTTTACATTCATCTACAGTATCTTGAGGAAGAGATGTTCCTTTTTGATCTATTGCTATTCCACCCATTAACTTTTCTTTATAATTAAATTTATGACCGTAAACTTCTCCAACTTTATCTAAAACAATTAGTGCTTGCTCTATTATATCTGGTCCAATTCCATCTCCAGGTAATGTTACTATATTATATTCCATTTTATAATTGCCCCCTATTTTTGATTTTCCTTTACGTAATTTACAAGCCCATTGGACTTAATAATATTTTGCATAAATTCAGGGAACGGTTGAGCATTATAACTTTCATTTTTAGTTATATTTTTTATTAGCCCCGATGCAAAGTCTACTTCTACCATATCTCCTTTTTCTATGTTTTTTACAGCTTCTTCACACTCTAATATAGGAAGCCCTATATTTATTGAATTTCTATAAAATATTCGTGCAAAAGATTTCGCAATGACGCAAGATATTCCACTAGCCTTTATAGCTATAGGTGCATGTTCTCTCGAAGAACCACATCCAAAATTCTTATCTGCAACTATAATATCTCCTACCTTTACTTCATTTACAAAATCTTTATCTATATCTTCCATACAGAATTTTGCAAGCTCTTTTGGATCTGATGTACTTAAGTATCTTGCAGGTATTATTACATCTGTATCAACATTATCTCCATATCTAAATACCTTTCCTTTTGCTTCCATAAATAGTCCCCCCCTTATATTCCTACTTCTTCTAATACTTCTACCTTTTCAGGATTTGATATGTATCCTGTTAAAGCTGATGCCGCTGCTACTGCCGGGCTAGCTAAGTATACTTCTGATTCTACATGACCCATACGCCCTACAAAGTTACGATTTGTTGTAGCTATTGCCCTTTCTCCTTTAGCAAGTATTCCCATATGTCCTCCTAAGCAAGGTCCACATGTAGCTGTACTAAATACACATCCTGCTTCAACTAAATCCTCAACTATTCCTTCTCTTATCGCTTGTAAATATATCTTTTGAGTTCCTGGGAACACAATTGTACGAATTCCTTTTTTTACTTTTTTACCTTTTAATATATCCCTAGCTATTCTTAAGTCTTCCATTCGTCCATTTGTACATGAGCCTATGACAACTTGATCTATTTCTACCATTCCAACTTCATCTATAGTCTTTGTATTACTTGGTAAGTGTGGAAAAGCTACCGTTGGTCGAATTTTAGATAAATCGATTTCTATAACTTCATCGTAATAAGCATCTTTGTCTGGTTCGTAGATTGTATATGGTTTTATGCTATGCTCTTTTACAAACTCTATTGTTTTTTCATCTACTATAAATATTCCATTTTTAGCTCCAGCTTCTATTGCCATATTAGCCATACAAAGTCTAGAATCCATAGAAAGATTATGTACACCTTCTCCCACAAATTCCATAGATTTATATAAAGCACCATCAACACCTATCATACCTATTATATTAAGTATTATATCTTTTCCACTTACATGTTTACTTGGAGTATTTTTAAGTACAAATTTAATAGCTGAAGGAACTTTAAACCAGGCTTTACCTGTTGCCATTCCAGCTGCCATATCAGTACTTCCTATTCCCGTAGAAAAAGCTCCTAATGCTCCATAAGTACAAGTATGTGAATCTGCTCCTATTACAACATCTCCAGGAACAACCAATCCCTTTTCTGGGATTAAGGCATGCTCTATTCCCATTTCCCCTACTTCAAAATAATTTTCTACTTCCTTTTCAAGTGCAAATTCTCTTACATATTTACATTGCTCCGCTGCTTTTATATCCTTGTTTGGTGTAAAGTGATCTGGTACAATTGCAATTTTTGATTTATCAAAAACTCCATCAAATCCTATTTTATTGAATTCATTAATTGCCACTGGAGTTGTAATATCATTACCAAGTACTAAATCTAAGTTTGCTTGTATTAATTGACCTGCCTCCACCTTTTCAAGATTAGCGTGAGCAGCTAATATTTTTTGAGTCATTGTCATTCCCATATAAATTCCCCCTCTTTCTATAAGTACGTCTTAAATTTCTTTTCAATATCTTTTATCAATTTGTATTCGATTGAGTCTACTAATGCAATCCAACTCGCTTCTATAATATCAGATGAAACTCCTACAGTACTCCAGTAGTCTTCTCCATCAGTAGATTCTATTAATACCCTCGTTATAGCTGCAGTAGCAGCCTGTGTATTAAGCACTCTCACTTTGTAATCAGTAAGGTGCATATTTTTAAGTTCTGGATAAAATCCTTCAAGAGCTTTTCTAAGTGCCTTATCAAGTGCATTTACTGGACCTTCACCTTCTGCAGCTGTTATTTCTTTTTTGCCATCGACTACTAGTTTTATTATAGCTGATGAACTTATTCCTTTTTGGGAATTTGGTTGTTCTCCTATTATTTTAAATTCACCTACATCAAAAAATGGCTTATATTTTCCAAGTGTCTTTCTTACTAAAAGTTCAAAAGTTCCATCTGCTCCTTCAAATTGATAGCCCCTATGCTCCATTTTTTTTATTTCATCTATAATTTTAGTTGTTAACTCATGATTTTTTTCTAAATGAGGGTATAACTTTTGTATTTTTTCTATTATAGTACTTCTACCTGCTACTTCTGACATCAAAAATCTTCTTTCATTTCCAACCATACTTGGTTCTATATGTTCAAAAGATTTAGAAGCTTTTGTAACTCCATCTATATGCATTCCAGCTTTATGAGTAAAAGCACTTCTTCCTACATAAGGCATATTACTTTTTAAACTTATATTTGATATTTCTGCAATTTTCCTAGATGTGATAGTTAGTTTTTCTATGTTATCTTGTTCTATACACCTATATCCTTTTTTTAGTTGAAGGTTCGGTATAATAGTAGATAAATTTGCATTTCCACATCTTTCTCCAAATCCAATCAAAGTACCTTGTACATGATTAGCTCCTCCAAGTACAGCCATTATACTGTTAGCTACAGCCATTCCCGTATCATCATGGGCATGTATTCCAATATTAGCATCAATACTTTCAGATACCTCTTTTACAATATCATATACTTCATTTGGAAAAGAACCTCCATTTGTTTCACAAAGTACTAAACAGTCTGCACCTGCTTTTAATGCTACTTGTAGTGTTTTTAAAGCATATTCTTTATTATTTTTGTATCCATCAAAAAAATGTTCCGCATCAAAAACTACTTCTTTATTATTGTCCTTAAAAAATTTTATGGTGTCATAAATCATATTCAAATTTTCTTCTAGTGTAGTTTTTAATATATGTTCTACATGAAAATCCCACGTTTTACCAAATATAGCTACTGTAGGTGTATCTGCTCTTATCAATGAATTTATATTTGCATCGTCTTCAACCGGTGTATTCATTCTTCTTGTACTACCAAAGGCTGTAAGCTTTGCATTTTTCAACTCTATTTTTCTTACATTTTTAAAAAATTCCAGGTCCTTGGGATTAGAACCTGGATTTCCTGCTTCTATATAACTTACTCCTAATTCATCTAAAGTTTCTACGATTTTTAACTTATCTGCTACAGAGAAAGAAATTCCTTCAGCTTGTGCTCCATCTCTTAAAGTTGAATCAAATATTAATATTTTATTCACTTGTAGCAACCTCCCTTTGAACTTCATCCTCACTATCAGTCTCATTATCATAAATCATATTATTTATTGCAGATATATAAGCAAGTATACTTGCATCAACTATATCTAAACTTATACCATGTCCATTGTATACTTTCCTATTTTTATTTATTTTTACACTAACCTCACCTTGTGCATCAGTTCCACCTGTTACCGCATTAATTGAGAAATTTGCTAAAGCAAACTCTCCACCAACTATTTTATTTATGGCTTTGTATGACGCATCCACTGGGCCATCATAAGAAGACATTACTGCTTCATAAATTTCTCCACTTTTGTGTATCAATCTTACTGAAGAAGTTGTAGTTATAGTGTTTCCTGAATTAACTACAAACCTATCCAATTTATAAGTTTCTGGAATAACTATAGTACCTCTTACAACTAATGCTTCTATATCATTGTCACTAACTTCTTTTCTTTTATCTGCTAAAACCTTAAACTGCTCAAATGCCTTATTCAATGCGTCTTCTTTAAGATTATATCCCATTGATTTAATTTTATCTTCAAAGGCATGACGACCTGAATGTTTACCTAAAACTAATGTTGTTTTCTTAAGTCCTATAGATTCTGGAGTCATTATCTCGTAAGTACTACTATTTGCCAACATACCATGTTGATGTATTCCTGATTCATGGGCAAATGCATTTTCACCGACAATAGCTTTATTAGGTTGAACTCTAACACCTATTATTCCGCTTAATAATTTACTCGTTCTATAAATTTCTTTAGTATTTATATTGCAATCTATGTTGTATAAGTCTTTTCTAGTATTTAAATTCATAGCTATTTCTTCAAGTGCTGCATTTCCAGCTCTTTCTCCTATGCCATTAACTGTGCATTCTATTTGAGTAGCACCCGCTAATGCTGCTGCTAAAGAATTTGTTACCGCCATACCTAAGTCATTATGACAATGGACAGATATATCTGCCCTATGAATATTAGAAACATTCTCTTTTATGCCTTTTATTAATTTACTATATTCCCAAGGCGATGTGTAACCTACTGTATCAGGTACATTTATTACTGTAGCTCCTGCATTTATTACGGCTTCGAAAATTCTATATAAAAATTCTTTATTGCTTCTCGATGCATCCTCTGCTGAAAACTCTACGTCTTCCACATATTTTTTGGCATACTTCACCATCTCTACAGCAGTTTCAAGAACTTCTTCTTCGGTTCTTTTTAATTTATATCTCATATGAATGTCAGATGTAGCGATAAAAGTATGTATCCTCGGATATTTTGCATTTTCAAGTGCTTGACCTGCTGCATCTATATCCTTTTTTAATGCACGAGCAAGACTTGCTACTTTTATATTTTTTATTGTGGATGCTATAGTTTTTACTGATGTAAAATCTCCTGGAGATGCTATGGCAAAGCCAGCTTCAATAATATCTACCCCCAATCTCTCTAGTTGTAATGCCATCTCAACTTTTTCAGTTAAGTTCATGCTGCAACCAGGTGATTGTTCTCCATCTCTAAGAGTAGTATCAAAAATTTTAATTCTATTTCCCATAACTTAAATCCCCCCATTAACAAATTTCCCTTATTTTTCTCCTCTTTGAAGTGCTGTAAGACCAGTTCTAATAAACTCTTTTATTCCATATGGCTTAAGGAGAGATGTAAGCGTACTTATTTTTTCTTGATCTCCCGTTACCTCTATAATAAGTTCTTCATGAGATACGTCCACTATATGTGCCCTAAATAAATTGCTTATTTCTATTATTTGAGGTCTACTAGGATTATCCGATTTAACTCTTATTAGAGCTAACTCTCTATACACAGCTAAATTTTCTTTAAGCTCAATTACTTTTATTACGTCTATTAGCTTATTTAATTGCTTTTTTATTTGCTCTAAGGTGTGCTCTTCTGAGCTTAAAGCTATTGTCATCCTAGAAATACTAGGCTCTTCTGTTTCTCCTACAGATAAACTATCTATGTTGTACCCTCTTCGGCTGAATAATCCTACTATTCTACTTAACACCCCTGGGCTATTTTCTACTAAAACAGATATTGTATGCTTTTCCATATTATCACTCATTTCTATAAAGTACTCTCATTATCACTCACAATAAACTCTAGTAAATATGGTCTATTGCTCTCTATGGCTTCTTTTATACTTGATGAAATATCTTCTTTCTTATTTATAGTTTTTGAGTCTATTCCATAGGCATGTGCTATTTGGATAAAGTTTGGATTATAATTTAGGCAAACTCCATACTCTTTGCTATCTCCATTTCTTTGTATCTCTCTCACCAAACCTAAACCACTATTGTTAAATAAGACTATTATAGGCTTTACATCCTCTTGTTTAAGAGTAGATAGTTCAAATAAACTCATTTGAAAACTTCCATCTCCAAGTATACTTACAACTTGTTTACCTTTATCTCCTATACTTGCTCCAATTGATGCAGGTATACTATAACCCATGGTTCCAAAACCACCTGAACAAAGTACCCTTCTGTCACCCCTCATTTCCATATTTCTTACTGTCCATAATTGATTTTGACCAACATCTGTTACTATTACAGCATTATCATCAAGTAAGTTTGATAACTCTCGAATTACTAGTTTAGGATTTACAAATCCATCTTGATGAATTTCTTCTTTTATTTGTATTTTTGATTTTATTTCTTTTTTCCAATCTTCAGTATCTGTATATTCAATTAAGTCTAATAGCTCTTTTAATATGTTTTTAGCATCTCCTACTACTGGTACTGTTGCTGATGTAATTTTTCCAATTTCAGCTGGATCTATATCAATATGAATAATATTTGTATTTTCATTTAACTTTCCTGCATTAGCTATTGCTCTATCTGCTTTTCTGACTCCGATAAAAAGAATTGTATCAGCATTTCTTATTGCCCAGTTTGAATGGTTAAATCCATGACTACCTATCATTCCGAAGTTTAAACTTAATTTAGTTGGCATTACTCCAACTCCCATAAGTGTATGAACTAAAGGTATGTTAGACTTTTGTACGAACTCTTCTAATTCATATTGTGCTCCTGATAGTATTACACCACCACCTGCACAAATAAGTGGTTTTTTACTATTTTTTATTAGTCTTATTGCTCTTTTTATTTGACCTATATGTCCATTTACAGTAGGCTTATATCCTCTAATTTTTATATCCTTTGGATATGAGTAATTGATTTGTTCTTCTTGTAAATCCATAGGTATATCTATGAGTACTGGTCCCGGTCTTCCAGTTTTAGCTATATAAAATGCCTCTTTAACTATTTTAGGTAATTGTTGTGGATCTTTTAATAAATAACTGTGTTTTATAAATGGTTGTGTAGCACCGGTTATATCTACTTCTTGGAATACATCTCTTCCTATAAGCGTGGACTTTACTTGCCCTGTTATTATTACTATAGGTATCGAATCCATATATGCTGTCGCTATTCCAGTAATAAGATTTGTTGCTCCTGGACCTGATGTAGCTACACATACACCAGCTTTATTGGTAATTCTGGCATAACCACTAGCACTATGTACTGATGCTTGCTCCTGTCTTACAAGAACATGATGTATTTGAGATATTCTTAAAGATTCATATATTGATATAACTGATGCACCTGGATAACCAAATACAGTATCTACTCCTTCTTCCATTAAACATCGAATAAGTACATCTGATAATTTCATTTATCTATCCTCCTCCCTTTTTTATTTTTGTTTATAAAATGGTAATATTACTATATTCTATTTGAATTTTCAGATTATTTCAATAACTATATTTTAAAAATTTAAATTTTATATGTTGTTTAATTTATAAATAGATTTATTTAAGATTATTTACTTAATAAAATAAAGATTTGATGGCAATATAATTTCCTTAAGCGTAAAAAAGGCTCTCATTATTAATGAGAGCCTTGAATTTCTATTATCCAATTTTTTGTGTTTGTTCTTTATCATTCCAGCACTGAACATTTTCAAGTCCTTTTATTTTTGACGCATCAAATATAGGATCTTTTATTCCAGCCTTTTTTTGAGCGGTATAATCATCTAATGCAATGAAAGCATATTTTCCTAATAATGCTATTGCAATTAGATTTATTACTGCCATTAATCCCATAAATACATCTGCTAAGTCCCAAACTATTTGTACTTTAGTTACTGCACCAAATAATACCATTCCTACAACTAAAACTCTAAACACATTTATTCCTGCTTTATTTAATTTAACAAATCCCATATTAGATTCTCCATAATAATAGTTACCTACTATAGAGCTAAATGCAAATAAGAAAATACATACGGCTATAAATATAGCTCCCATTGGACCTATGTGATAAGTTAAAGCTGCTTGAGTTAATTCTATCCCTTCAAGACCCGTTGCTTGGTAAGTAGGGAATAATAATATTATAAACGCTGTACAACTACATATAACTATTGTATCTGTGAAAACACCTAATGTTTGTATTAAACCTTGCTTTACAGGGTGAGATACTTCTGCTGTAGCCGCTGCATTTGGTGCAGAACCCATACCAGCTTCATTAGAGAATAATCCTCTCTTTATACCAATTAACATCATACCACCCATCGTACCCATTGTAACTTCTCTTACTCCAAATGCACTTTCAAATATTAATGCAAATACATCTGGTAACATGTTTATATTAGTTACTATTACAAATAAAGCTACTAATATATATACTCCTGCAAATATTGGTACTATTATTTCAGAAACTTTAGCTATTCTATGAACTCCACCGAATATTACTGCTGCTGTTAATGCTGCAAGTATTAAACCTATAGTTAATTTATCTATACCAAATGCATTGTTGAATGCAGCTGCTACTGTATTTGCTTGAACTGCATTAAATACAAATCCAAAACATATCGTTATCAATACTGCAAATGTAACACCCATCCATTTTTTATTTAAACCTTGCTCCATATAGTAAGCAGGTCCGCCTATATATCCTTTTCCATCTTTTATTTTATAAATTTGAGCTAGTGTACTCTCAACAAAACTAGATGCTGAACCTATTAATGCTATTAACCACATCCAGAATATTGCTCCAGGTCCTCCACCAATTATTGCTATTGCAATACCGGCTATATTACCTGTTCCAACCCTTGATGCAGTACTTATACAAAATGCTTGGAAAGATGATACCTTTCCTTCAACTTTAGAAGTTCCTTCTCCTAGTAGTCTAAACATTTCTCCAAAATATCTAAACTGAACAAATTTAGTTTTAAACGTAAAATACACTCCTAACACTAATAACATGGCTATTAGTATATATGACCATAAAAAAGTATTCATTGTGTCTACTATATTAAGTAAAAATTCCATTTTAATTCCCCCTATAAGATTAATTATTTATGTCTGATAAATTTTCAAAAGTTCATAACTAATGAATAGTTATATGTTCTTTATTCATTTAAACTCATTATACCCTTTGTTTAAACAAAATTCAATAGAATTATGCAATTTTTTTTTTAAAAGTTGCATTTTTCGCAATTAGCAGTAAAGAGAATGTTTTCCAGTTTTAATTTCAAAATAAAAAACTCTAGATATAATACACCTAGAGTTATAAGTTAAGTTTTATTTTATTCAATTCATTTTCTACCTCATATATATTACTGTGCTCTCCATCTAAACCCATTAGTTTTTTAAGGAATTTTTCTTCGTCTTTTATTAAACTTAACTCTTCATACCAAGGTTTATCTGTAATACTTTTTTGATTATAAGAAGTATAGTGTAAGTGTATTAAAAAATCTGCAAGATACCAAAAATCTTCTTCTTTTTTATACTTAAAATCATTGATATATCTAGCTAATCCAAAGTCTATTAATACTACCTCCTTATTTTCTTGTTGGATTACATTCGATACCCTTATATCTTTATGTATTATATTATTTTCATACAATGTTTTTATTATATTTACCAACTCCGATGCTACATTGTATATCTCATTTTTTTGAAATATAACTTTATCCTTATAAATTATTTCATCAAATGTTTTGCCTTCTTTATATTCTAAAATGTAACCAATTTTATCTTTATCTTTAAATTGGACTATAAATTTAGGAAATCTTTTGTCATTTAATTTTGTTAATATTTCTTTTTCATATTTAAGTTTATCTTTTGATTTTTTTAACATATTTTTTTTTAATTGTTTTATAACTACCTTTTCATTAAGTTCATTTATAGCTAAATAAACAATTCCAAATCTTCCTTGACCTATTATTTTTTCTATTTTATAATTACTAACCTTATCTCCTATTCCGTATCTTTTATCCTTTTGAAAAATTGATTTTAGATATATTATGACCATCTAGAGCTAGAAAAAGATTTGCTAGAAAAAATAGCGCTTATTATTCCACTACTTAATTTTCTTCTTTTATAGTAATTAGAACCTTGATGTGATCTTTTTCTTCTGTGTGATGATCTACTAAAACTAAAAAAACTACTAAATAATCCCATTACACTCCCCCTCTATATATCTTTCTTACTAATATTATAGTCGATTAGTTAAATATTTTCACAAAAAAACTCTAGAAATATACTAGAGTTTTTCGCTATTATTCTATTTTATTTTCAATTTATCTAAGTATGAAACGGCACTTAATGCTGCTATTTGACCTTGACCTGCTGCTTTTATATATGAGTAAGGTTTACCTACACAGTCTCCTGCTGCAAAACACCCTTGTATACTTGTGTTCATGTTATTATCTACTTTAATATGAGCACCTTCAGTTTCTATTCCAGGAACTAATGCTTTTGGAGACGTACTGTCTTTTATTACGAACACTCCATCTACATCAATTTCTTTTTCTTTGAAAGCAACTTTATTTACAAGGTTATCTCCTTGTATTTGAATCGGTCTATCGTTTATAACTTCAATAGAGTTATCTAAAATATTAGAAGATCTCATTAAACCTTCTTTTTTATACATAGGTATAAAATAAGTTTTAGAAGCTATTTCACTTAAAAAGTTAGCTTCTTCTTTCGCTTCTTCATTATACCCTATTATAGCTACTTTTTTATCTCTATATAATGGTGCATCACAAGTTGCACAATATCCTACACCTTTTCCTAAGAATTCTTCCTCTCCCTTTATTGGCTTACCATATTCAACACCTGTAGCTAGTATTACAGTAGTTGCCTCAATCATTTCGTCACCTGACATTAGTGCAAAATAATCACCCATAGCATATACATTATTTATTTTTTTAGAAGTTATATTTATATCCATTTGCTCTAAATGGTCTCTAAACTTATCTTTTAAGTCTTCTCCACTTATTTCATAAAATCCTAAATAATTATCTATCATCGGTGCTTTTATAAGCTTATTACTTAAATTTTCATTTCCAAGCAGTATTATACTCTTATTTCTAATTTTAGCATTTATAGCAGCTGATAAACCCGCTGGTCCGCTACCTATTATAGCTATATCATATCTCATTATTCTCACCTATCTTTTTTATAAATGTGACTTAACTTTCGCCTTTATTTTTTCCTTTGGCATAAATCCAATTAATGATTCTACCATTCTTCCATTTTTAAATATTATCATTGTAGGTACTGTAGATACATTAAATCTTTGAGCTATTTCTAAACTTTGATCTATATCTATTTTTAGAAATTTAGCTTCATTTTTCATTTCGTCTCCTAATGATTCAAATACTGGAGCTAACATTTTACAAGGTCCACACCATGTAGCATAAAAATCTACTACAACTACCCCTTTACTTTCTTCTACATTTCCTCTAAATTGAGATGTGTTTATAATCTTAGCCATACTCTTAACCTCCTAATATTCTAATATATAATATGATACTTTTCATAATATAGTTATTAATTATTACAATAATTTTATTTTATATTATTTTATTCTAAATATACCCAATATAATATTATTAAATCATTTTATTAAAATTAAATCTAAATCTATATTTTTGACTTATTTATAGGTATTACAAGTTCAAACTTTGTATATTCATTTAATATAGAATCTACATTTATATGTATATTTAAATTTAAAGCTATCATATTCGCAATGGATAATCCTATTCCTGAGCCATCTATATCTTTATTTCTTACATTTTCACTTCTAAAAAATCTATCAAATAAATATGGAATATCCTTTTCTGCAATACCAATCCCACTATCAATTATATATAAACTTATAAAATTATTGTCTTTTTGTCTTACTTCTATTGATATCTTATCTTCCATTTTAGTATATTTAAATGCATTATCTATAAATATAATTATTAATTGCCTTAGTTTAGATTTATCTGTAATAATGATTTTATTTTTTAAATTACTATATAAGTTAAATAATTTTTCTTGAATTTCTGCTATCTCTACATAGTTTTTTGAAATTTCTTCTACTAATTCTTCTAAATCTATTTTTTCCAAAATTGGTTTTATTATAGCTTCTTCTTTTGTAAGAGATAATAAATCATTTATCATTTTTTTTACACGTCTAGTTTCCCTCATAGCATCTGCTATAGTTTCAACTTCATCATTTACAGTATTATCTGGTGCCTTTAGCAAAGATTCTAATTTAGATGAAATTATAGTTATTGGAGTTCTAAGTTCATGAGACGCATCTTGTATAAACTTAGCTTGATTGCTCCATGCAGTTTCTATTGGAACCAATGCTCTTTTAGTTAAGTATAATGCTATAAAATAAGTAATTAAAACCGATATAAAAACACCTACTGTAAATATAAATATAAGTTGTTTTAAAGAACTCATTTCTGAGTCAATATTTCTTATTATTTGAATTTCGTACTTACCTGCATTTACACTTAATTCTCTAAATGTATATCCATTTTCAGTATATGTAAAAAATCCATTTTCTTTAGTATCTTTTTTATTTGGAAGTATCTCATCAAAGTATCCATTTTCTGTAAAGTATCTTATTCTATTCCCCTCGTAGACATAAACCATATTACTTGGATACTTAAGTACAATAGGATAAAATAAGGACTTGCTACTTAATTGAATGGTAATATACTCTATTTCTTCTTTTAGTTTATTATCTATACTATCATATGTTATCTTTCCGAAATATAAACATATAAGACTTGAAAATATAATCAAAAAAATGGATACTACTGCTATATTCATTTTTATTAAACTATTTTTAGTCTTAGAGAATACATTTTTATTTATCATCAAATATATAACCTACCTTACGTTTAGTTTTTATATATTTTTCATATCCAAAATCACTTAATTTTTTTCTTAAATTACTTACATATACTTCTACTATTTCTATAGTTGCATCAGAGTCCATACCCCATATTCTATCATAAATTTGTTCTTTTAAAAGAATAACTCCCTTATTTAATAAAAAGTATTCTAATAAATTAAATTGTTTATTTTGTAATTCTATTTCGTTGTCATTTATAAATACTCTTCTTTTATTAATATCTAAATGTAAGTCTTTAAAGTTTAACTCGTTATTTGTTTTTAATTTACCATTAGTCCTAAGTATTGCATAGACTCTTGCCACTAATTCTTCCATATAAAAAGGCTTTGTTAAATAGTCATTTGCTCCTATGGTAAATGCCTCTACCTTATTATCTAATTCCTCTTTTGCTGTTAATATTAATACTGGTGTATCAATATTATTATTTCTCATATTTTTTAATATATCAATTCCTCCTATTCCAGGAAGCATTAAGTCTAATATCATTAAATCATATATATTTTGACTTATTGTAAACAAAGCTTCTTCTCCATCTTCACAAGTTTCAACTTCAAAATTATAGCTTAGTTCTTTATAAATACTCTGCAATATTTTTTTATTATCCTCTACCACTAAAATTCTCATTTTTCTCTCCTCATATAATCTATAATCATAAATAAAATTCGATTTAATCATTTTCTTATTACTTATAAATTATACAACTTTCGTTAGATAATTTTAAGTATAAAATTTTATAAAATAAAAGCCCGCTATATTACCTAATTTATAATTAGTAAATATAACGGGCACCTACTACTTGTACTCATTTTCATAAATCACATTTGTTCTGTATTCTAAACTGGATAAATTATTATACATATCAATCCAATTGCATTGTCCAGTATAAGAACATCCTTTCACTTGATTTAAAGCATTAAAGTAACAACTTACTATATCTGTTGGATCTACAGAAGCTTTATACATTCCAGTATAGCTTATATCTTTTGTTTTTTTTGTTTTGTTGAACATAACTAATCCTTCTTTCTGTTAGAATAAAACTTTTATCTATTCTTAGTATGTTCTTAATCCATTTTATTTAAATTGTATTTTTGAACTATTTGTACAAAATCTTCAATACTTATATTATTATTTACTCCATTTACCATTTGGCTATAATACCAATTTGCAAATTCTGGATTTGCAAGTGTTGCATTCATTTTTTCAAAATCTAAATTCTCTTGATTTAATTTGTTTTCTTCATTCATTTTTATCACCCCTTAGAATATAATTATTATTCGTCATAGATATAGGATTTATACATTCTACTTCACCCCTTTTATTTATTATTTATTTATCTCAACCTTGTGGGTTTTAATATCTACTTTTACATTAGAATTTTCTTTAACATCGTCATAACTATAACCTATTAACTCTATTTTTTTTGCATGTTGTGAAACTGGTATCTCAATTTCCATATCTTCTTTAGGCTTTAAAATATCATACTCAGATATATCAGTTGCAGTAATATATTCTCCATTTTCATTTAACTCACCTATTTTTAGAGTTATATTACCTATATTTTTAGATGATGTATTTTTTATTTTTATTTTATAATTATTTAAATTGCTCGAATCATCTTTTTTATAGGGTTCTTCCATAGCTAAAATTTCATAACTCTTACTATCTTCTATTTTGGCAGAATTTTTCGTTATTGATACACTATCATTTTTTAAATCTACAAAAACAGATTTATTTGCTAAAATATAAGTATAAGATATAATCTTTATACTATCTGCATATTTTACATGACTAAATCCAATATGTGCTGATTCATTGGGATTTAATGTTATATCTAAAAAAGATTGAGATTTTGATATAACATTTTTATTTTTATCATATTCTTCATAGTTTATTAAAATGTTTGATATATCAAAATTAGAAGTATTCTCTATTCTAGTGGCTATATCTATTTTATTTTCATTGCTTGTAGATATATTTACTATCTCTTCATTTTCAATACTGATTGCTTTTGCACTGTCTTCATTTATATCTGCACTACTTCCTAAAGAGCTCCCTCGGCTTTTCACATCATCCTTATTTGTACATGCAGCTAAAGTAAATATTCCTATAAACGCTGCAATTAATATTACATACGATTTCTTTAGAAGTTTTTTCATATTAAGCACCTCAATTTTAATATTACTATATATTATATTCATTTTTTGCAAGAAAGTCATTACATTCTTTAATTTTCATATTTTTTAAAAACTTATATTTTTTCATATTTTTTCATATTTTCTTTATAATAAATTTTTATACTGCTTCATAAAGTCTTTTAATGCTTGTGTAATTATTTCTTGTTTGGTAAAATTCGAGTTACTGCAAAGCCTTTCAAAATTTTCCCAAGTTTTCTTGTCTAATCTTATACTTGCAGTTTTTAATTCTTTTACTTTATTATCTTCTATAACGATATCTTTTTTAGAGGATATACTTTTTGGTTTCATAGATTTATAATCTCTCACTTGCAAGTACCAATCATAAACCTCGCATAATTTATCTAAGTCTTCTTGAGTTATATTTATTTTTTTATCTTTTATTACCTTTACTGATTTAGGCTTACTTTCAACTTTAGCTTTATTTTTAGGTTTATTTTCTACTTTAGCTTTATTTTTAGGTTTATTTTCTACTTTAGTCTTGTTTTTTTTATTTTTTTCTAATTTTTCATTTGATGAAACAACCTTTTTTTGTTTTTTTTCTATTTGATTAAATGACATCTGATTATCTTTTTTAGAATATTCTTCTTCATTAAATATATATTTTCCATCTTTAAGCTTATAGTTATTTTTATTTAAAAAAACCCTTAATGTTTTTACTGTAATACCTATTTCTTTTGCTATATCCTCAATATCTATATTTTTATTTTGTAATTCTAAAAATTTTGCTATCCTCTCGTTGCCTTTCATATTGTTCCCTCCGTCAATATCTAATTTTAACTTATTAGTATTCTACCATATTCTAAAATTTTGTTCAAAATATCAAAAGCTCCCTAGTTACCTAGGAAGCTCTTTACTAATCTCCTACTCCAAAATCAGTATTATTATATAAAACTTCAATATTTTTATTTTCGTCTAAGAATTTATATTTTTCTATAAACCATTTTACTAATCCTTCATCTCTTTTTAATTTTGAAGTATTATTTATAAATACATTTATTGTTGCATGTTGAAAATTGTTTAATACTATTTCTATATCTTTATCTATCATTTCTCTCGTTTGACCTTTAATCCCTACCATCATACAAGGTGAATCAAAGTATTTTTTTACATCTTCATGTGTCTTAAATTTTGCATTTTTATTTAAAGTTACATTTCTAAAATTGTAGTCAAAACTTTCAACACCTATTTTAAAAACTATTGGTATTGGAAAGAAACTTCTCATTTCTTCTATTTTATTTTTATAGCACCAATGACTCTCTAAAAATAATTTTTCTATCTTTTTTTGTACTACTATTTCTTTTATCTTTTCTAAAGTAGCTTTTGGCAATTCAAAACAGCTTCCTGAGTTTATTACCTCAAGCACCTTATACTTTCCTGTTATATTTTCTAAAACTTTAAAATTCAATTCATTTATTTCTTCTTCTGAAGTAGAGTTATCTAATATATAATCACAAAAACTACATTTTCCCCATATACACGGAAATCCTTTTAGAAGTACTATTTCTCTAGTATTTTTATTTGTTACTTCACTATATCTTTCCATACGTTCTCCTTTGTTTGCCCTCAGTCATAGATAGTCTAATATTTTTAGGTAAGGCATTCACACCTAATCCTACCATAACCACCGCTATAAATTTATCTGCATAATCTGTTAATATTTGTGTAATAAATACACTAGCTATCTCTGGCATTCCTACTACTTTCAACAACTGAACTATATAAGAAGAACCAGAGGATGTAATGCCTCCAAATAAAAATGCTGTTATTATTGCACTTATTATTGAGGTTGGAATTGTAAAGATAAGCACACCTAAAGGCGTTTTTTTTCCATTTAAAAATCCATGCTTATACATCATACCCGCTATAAATCCTGTAGTAATCTGTACAGGTGCAAAATACATCGAATATATATCAAATGTAAATCCGCTAACTAAACTACCACATACCCCTGTTATAACTGCATATTTAGGTCCTAATAAGCACGCTATTAGTATTGTTCCTATAGAGTCTAAATATATTGGAAGTTTTAAGCTAAACGCTATAAAAGCTCCTGTAACATTTAAAGCTATACCTAGACCAATTAAAGTAATATTTCTAATATCCATACTTTTTTTCATGTTATATTACTCCTTCCACAGAGTCTATAACATTCTCATATCCTTTAAATACTCTCTTTAAAAACATATACATAAATCTTTTTTCTTCAACTTCTGTAAGTACTACTGCATTAGTTTTATTTTTATAAAAACCAACAGAATCTACTATTGATTGCCCCATAGCTATTCCATCTTCTACAACTTCAACATAGGATTCAAATCCTTTACATATGCTTCTATCTATAAAGTACGCTACTGCTAATGGATCATTTATTACACATCCTATAATGCCTTCTTGTTCCCAGTGAAAGTCAATATAGAATCTTGTTATTTCCGTTATATATTTAGCCATTCTTTCGTCTAGCCTATTAATAAATTCTATTATATTAGGTGTAAGTACAATCTTTCTAGTTACATCTAATCCTACCATATGAATTTTAGTAGATAAATTCTTGTATACATAGTCAGCACTATGTGGGTCTACCCAATAATTAAATTCTGCTACCGGAGAACAATTACCATGGATTCTATATGCTCCCCCCATAGATATAATTTCATCTAAGTTATTAAAGGCCTCTTTGTCTTTCATAATTGCTTTTGCTATGTTTGTAAGAGGTCCTAACGCTATAATAGATACTTTGTCATGATTCTTTAAAATATTAATTATAAAATCAACACCACCGTCTTTAATACTAGGAGTTTTTATTTCTTCATAAAATTTTTCTCCTACTCCGTCTTCTCCATGAGTATCTTGTGCTGTTACAAGTTTTCTTTTGAGCGGCTCTTCTTCTCCTATATATACAGGTATATGCAATGAAGAGCACATTTGAAGTGCTTTTAGAGCATTTTTTGCTCCTAGCTTAGCAGGTACATTCCCACTACATACTGTTATTCCTAATACTTCTAGCTCTGGTGAGTTTACTGCTAGAAGTATTGCCAGAGAGTCATCTATCCCTGGATCACAATCAATTATTACTTTTCTTTTTTCCATTTATTTCTCTCCTCCTTAAATTTTATAAGGAGAACCTAATAGCTTTTTTGCATAAAAAAAGCCATATCTAAGGATATAACTTATATACTGCCACTATATAAATACCTTAGTTTTTTATACTTGGAGGTTCTCGAACAAGTCCTAGTGAAAATACTAAACACTAGATTTATCAACATTTTATTAAGTTTTATAACCTTAATTGTTAATTGAGTTTTATTCATAATTAGCTGACTTTTATTATTTTAACATAAGCAGAATTACTTTTCTATATAAAATGTTTTTATATTTATATAGAAATAATATATGATTCCATACATATGTTATGTCTTTTTTTATAATTGTTATTACTATTATATATATCCTTTTAGTTATTATGGTATAATATCCCATGGTGTAGAATATTATATATTTAAATTATAATTTTGACATAGGGGG
>NZ_JBOFOR010000219.1:0-1776 GCF_051659545.1 Romboutsia sp.
AATAGACATGAGTGTTCTTTTATCAATGTTATATAAGATATATTTATATAGTTATTCTAATACATCTAGAGATAGACTTACAGCTAATGCTTGTCACAGATTTACAATGTCAGACTTACATCATAAATACTTAAGAAATAACTATATATCATTATATGATAGACATTCTAGTGAATATTACATATACAAAGGTAGTTGTACATTCACTAGAGATTTTTATACTTTGAGTAGTTCTAATAGGACTATATCTTCTAAGTATTGCGAAATTGCTCCATATATAGATAAGATTCAAATTGACAATTTTAATATAGTTAAAAGAGATATTCGTATTCTTGATAATGATTTTTCTTCTATTGTTATGACAAAAACTACTCTTGAGACTGCAAAAAATAATTATGGAGAAATAATATCTTACAATGGATATTCTTCTATAAAAGATGATTGCTTAATTGGTCTTACACTTGCAATATGCTATAAAGACCAAGGTGGTGATTTTCTAGCAGAAATGTTTAATAGACCAGAAGCTTTTAAATATTCTAATTTAATGTCACTGTATAACTCAAGTCTAAGAGATATAGAACACAAAAACATTGTTTTTGATAAAACAATAGATGAAATAATAGACTCAAGTGTGGTAAACTTATATATGGAATACTCTTCCTTTACGAAGTCTGGTGGAGCTAGAAGAACAGATTATAAACAATTAAAAACTAAAAAGATAAGCCCAGTATCAAGAAGAGATAAGCTTATTGACATTATAGACAACATTTCAAGTCAAATAAATATAAAACCTTATAAAATTTTAAATAAATTAGATGTTGATTTTAAGAGGTTTTACTAAGGAGGTTACTAATGAAATTTTTGTATTTAACAGACACTCATATTACAGCTAAGAACCCTTCATCAAGAACAGATACTATATCAGACACTATTAAGCAAAAGATGAAAGAGATTGGTGTTGTAATACAAAAAGAACATATCTCTGCTGTAATCCATGGCGGAGATATGTTCCACCACCCAGAAGTTTCAAACAAGTTTGTAGGAGAAATAGCACAAATAATAAGAAGTTATGATATTCCGTTTTATGTAGTACCTGGAAATCATGATGTTCAAGGGCAAAATGAAGAATCCCTTCCTCATTCAAAATTAGGGCTTTTAGCTAGCTCTGGAGTTATTAATATTCTAGACAGAAAAAACCCAGTAATGTTTGCAGAAAACGGATATAAAATCACATTTGAAGGTCAAGAATATTATCCAGACATAGACAAAAATCCAATAACGGATTATGCAGTTAATATGACTGGTAGTAATTTTAAAGTATTAGTTGCTCACTCTATGTTACTTGAGAATAAGTTCTTTGATGGTGTTGCACATACTTTAATAAAAGATGTGCAAACAGATGCAGATTTAATACTAAGTGGACATTATCACCCAGGATTTAAGACTCAGGAAGTAAATAACACTTTATTCATGAATCCTGGTAGCTTGCTAAGAATGGATTCATCTACTCACTCTATTACTCAAAAACCAAAAGTATTAATACTAGATATATCTTCAAATGGATTTATTCATCAAGAGTACGAATTACAAATAGCAAAAGAAGGTAAAGACGTATTTAGTACAAAGAATCTTGATAAAAAGATTTATAGTAATACTTTAGAAGGGTTTAATAAAAAGCTTAAAAATATTAAACTAGATGATGTGAATATAGTAAGCTTAATAGATGATTATGTTACTAAACATCCAGAAGATTTAGAAATAGTCAAAAAAGCAAAA
>NZ_JBOFOR010000220.1:0-21713 GCF_051659545.1 Romboutsia sp.
TAGAAATGGTTATGCCAGGAGATAACGTAACAATGTCAGTAGAGTTAATAAACTCTATAGCAGTTGAAGAAGGATTAAGATTCGCAATAAGAGAAGGTGGAAGAACAGTAGCATCAGGTGTTGTTGCTTCTATAGTAGAATAATCTCTTATACAGAATTATTATATATATATAAAAAGAGGGGGTAATCTCCTCTTTTTTTGTATATAATTCTAAAATAGTATATTATTACTACTCATATTTCGTTGACAATTGGTTTGAAATTTTATATACTAAGTGAGTGCCTTAAAACGAAAGAAAAAAATAAGTTTAGAAAAAACTAATACAAGAAAATAAAACTTGTAAAAAAATAAAAAAAAACTTGTAAAAAAATAAAAAATGATATAAAATATAATAGTGTGCTTGAGAGATACGAAAAAATAAACTAAATCTTAGTTAGAAGCGACCGATTGTCGATTTGTAAAATACAACACACCCGGAGCAGTGTATCGGCATAAGTCGTGCGTAACTAAAGATTAAACGTGCGATAAAGGAGGGAAATTAAAATGGCTCAAAATGAAAAAATAAGAATAAGATTAAAGTCATATGATCACAAATTATTAGATTTTTCAGCTGCTAAAATAGTTGAAACTGCTAAGAAGGCTGGATCACAAGTTTCAGGACCTGTGCCTCTACCAACAGAGAAACAAATTGTGACTATATTAAGAGCTGTACACAAGTACAAGGACTCTAGAGAGCAGTTCGAAATGAGAACTCATAAGAGATTAATAGACATAGCGAACCCAACGCCTAAGACAGTTGATTCATTAATGAGATTAGACTTACCAGCTGGTGTTGATATAGAAATAAAGTTATAATAGCAACCTAAGATTAATCCTATAGAAGTGATTATCTTAGAATGATTATGCTGAGAACGTATAATCCGCTGTAAGAATATAGGAGGTGCTAATATGAAAGGTATATTAGGAAAAAAAATAGGTATGACTCAAATATTTACTGAAGAAGGTATATTCGTACCAGTAACAGTGGTTGAGACTACACCAAACGTTGTAACTCAAGTTAAGACAGTTGAGAAAGACGGATACAGTGCAATACAAGTAGGTTTCGAAGATGCTAAAGAAAAATCATTAAACAAACCTCAAAAAGGACACTTAGCTGCTGCTAACGTGTTAAAGAAGCATTTAAAAGAATTCAGAGTAGATGCTGCAGAAGAGTTTACAGTTGGTCAAGAAATAAAAGCTGACGTATTCGTTGCAGGTGAAAAAATAGATGTATCTGGAACATCAAAAGGTAAGGGATTCCAAGGTCCTATAAAAAGACATGGGCAATCAAGAGGTCCTGAATCTCACGGTTCTAGATACCACAGAAGACCAGGTTCAATGGGAGCATGTTCTTTCCCAGGTAGAGTTTTCAAAAACAAAAAATTAGCTGGACATATGGGTAGCGTTAAGGTTACTGTTCAAAACTTAGAAGTTGTTAAAGTTGACGCTGACAAGAACCTTATATTAGTTAAAGGTGCTATACCAGGACCTAAAGGTTCAGTAGTAACTATAAAGGAAGCAGTTAAGTCTTCTAAATAATGACTAACCTAAGAAAGGAGGAAGCACAATGCCAAAATTAAATGTAATAAATATTAATGGACAAAATGTTGGAGAAATAGAATTAATGGATTCTATATTCAATGTAGAAGTTAATGAACATGTTTTATATGAGGTTGTTAAAAACCAATTAGCAAACAAGAGACAAGGTACTCAATCTGCTAAAACTAGAGCAGAAGTTAGAGGTGGCGGAAGAAAACCTTGGAAACAAAAAGGAACTGGTAGAGCTAGACAAGGTTCTATAAGAGCTGTACAATGGATCGGTGGAGGAGTTGCTTTTGCACCAAAGCCAAGAGATTACAGTTACACATTACCTAAGAAGGTAAGAAGATTAGCTATGAAGAGTGCTTTAACTGCTAAAGTACAAAGTGGTGAAGTAATAGTATTAGATGCTTTAAATATGGAAGCTCCTAAGACTAAAGAGTTCGTTCAAATATTAAACAACGTAAACGCTGCTAAAAAAGCTTTAATAGTAACTGCTGAAAACAATACAAACGTAATAAAATCAGCTGCTAATATAGAAGGTGTTGCAACTGCTACAGTTAACACTATAAATGTTTACGATATATTAAAGTATGATTCATTCATAATAACGACAGATGCTGTTAAAAAAGTGGAGGAGGTGTACGCATAATGACTAATCCACATGATATAATAATGAAACCAGTTGTTACTGAACAAAGTATGGCTGAAATGGTTGGAAAAAAATACACTTTTGTAGTTGCTAAATGCGCTAACAAAACTGAAATAAAGAAAGCTGTGGAAAAAATATTCGGAGTAAATGTAGAAAAAGTTAACACATTAAACTACGATGGTAAAGTTAAGAGAATGGGTAAATCTGAAGGAAGAACTGCAAGCTTTAAGAAAGCAGTAGTTAAATTAACTGCTGATAGTAAAGAAATAGAATTCTTCCAAGGAATGTAATTACCTTATTAACTGAAGGAGGGAAAACAGATGGCTATAAAAAAGTTTAAACCAACTTCTCCTGCCTTGAGACAAATGACAGTTTTAGTTTCTGATGAAATAACTTGCAACGAACCAGAAAGAAGTCTTTTAGTTTCTTTAAAGAAAAATGCTGGTAGAAATGCACACGGGAAAATAACTGTTCGTCACAGAGGTGGAGGAAACAGAAGAAAATACAGAATAATAGATTTCAAGAGAAACAAAGATGGTATACCTGCAAAGGTTGCTACTATAGAATATGATCCAAACAGAACTGCTAACATAGCTTTATTACACTATGCAGATGGTGAAAAAAGATATATATTAGCTCCAGTTGGATTAGAGGTTGGAACTACAATATTATCAGGACCAACAGCTGACATAAAGCCAGGAAATGCATTAGCATTAAAGGACATGCCAGTAGGTACTGTAATACACAACATAGAATTAAAGCCTGGAAAAGGAGCTCAATTAGTAAGATCTGCTGGAGTTTCTGCTCAATTAATGGCTAAAGAAGGAAAGAAAGCTTTATTAAGATTACCATCAGGAGAAATGAGATTCGTTCCTGTAGACTGCAAGGCTACTATAGGACAAGTTGGTAACATAGAACACGGTAACGTTGTTATAGGTAAAGCAGGTAGAAAAAGACATATGGGTATAAGACCTACAGTAAGAGGTTCTGTAATGAACCCTTGTGACCATCCACACGGTGGTGGAGAAGGTAGAACTTCAATAGGTAGACCTTCACCAGTTACTCCATGGGGTAAACCAGCTCTTGGATACAAAACTAGAAAGAAAAATAAAGCTTCTGATAAGCAAATAGTATCAAGAAGAACTAAGTAATAGATTACTTTTCACTAGGAAAGGAGGATATTAAATGTCAAGATCAACTAAAAAAGGACCTTTCGTACATGCGAGACTTTTAAAGAAAATAGATGCAATGAACGCTGCTGGAAGTAGAGAAGTTATAAAGACTTGGTCAAGAACTTCAACTATATTCCCACAAATGGTAGAACATACTATAGCTGTTCATGATGGTAGAAGACATGTGCCTGTATTTGTAACAGAAGATATGGTTGGACACAAATTAGGTGAGTTCGTTCCTACAAGAACTTTTAAAGGACATAAGGACGACGAAAAATCTAATAAAAGAAAATAATAATTTCTGACTAAGGAAGGAGGAATAGCAAATGGAAGCAAAAGCTACTGCTAAATATGTACGTGTATCACCAAGAAAAGCAGGACAAATCTGTGCCCTTGTTAGAGGAAAGAATGTTGATGAAGCATTAGCTATATTAAAGTTCACTCCAAGAGGAGCAGCTTCAATAATAGCTAAAGTTGTAAAATCTGCTAAAGCAAACGCTGAAAACAACCATGAAATGGATGTTGAAAATTTATATATAGCATCTGTAGTTGCAAACCAAGGACCAACAATGAAGAGATTCATGCCTAGAGCAATGGGACGTGCAACAATGATAAGAAAGAGAACTTCTCATATAGAGGTTGTCGTTAAGGAAAAAAAATAATTCATAGATAGGAGGGAAAACAATGGGTCAAAAGGTTAATCCACATGGACTAAGAGTCGGTGTCATAAAAGATTGGGACTCAAGATGGTTTACAACTGATAAAAAGGAATTCGGAAACTTATTATTAGAAGACCATAATGTACGTAATTTTTTAAAGAAAAAATTATACTCATCTGGAGTTGCTAAGATAGAAATAGAAAGAACAGCTAATAAGTTGAAATTAGATCTACACGTTGCTAAGCCAGGTATAGTTATAGGAAGAGCTGGTGCAGGAATAGAAGCATTAAAAGCTGAATTAGAAAAAATGACTAAAAGAACTATAATAGTTAACATAGTTGAAGTTAGAAACCCAGATAAAAGTGCTCAATTAGTAGCAGAAAATATAGCATTAGCTATAGAGAGAAGGGTTGCTTTCAGAAGAGCTATGAAGCAAGCTATACAAAGAGCTATGAAGTCTGGAGCTAAAGGGATAAAAGTTTCTGCATCAGGAAGATTAGGTGGAGCAGAAATGGCTAGAACTGAAGGTTACAGTGAAGGAAATGTACCTTTACAAACTTTAAGAGCTGATATAGACTATGGTTTCGCTGAGTCTAACACTACTTACGGAAAAACTGGTATAAAAGTTTGGATATGTAATGGTGAAGTTCTTCCTACTAGAAATGGTGTAAACCCAAGAGAAGAGAGAAGAGACAACAGAAGAGACAATAGAAGAGATAACAAGAAAAATGATAGAAGAAACAACAACAGAGGAACTGATAACAGAGGAAATAGAGGAACTGATAACAGAGGAAACAGACCTCAAGGATCATCATCAAGACCTCAAAGAACTGAAAACAGAGGAAATTAATTAGATTTAGGTTCAAGGAAGGAGGAAATACTCATGTTAATGCCAAAGAGAGTTAAACGTCGTAGAGTTCACAGAGGAAGTATGGCTGGTAAGGCTCAAAAAGGTAACAAGGTTACTTACGGAGAGTTCGGATTAGTTGCATTAGAAGCTTCTTGGATAACTTCTAACCAAATAGAAGCTGCCAGAATCGCGATGACTAGATATATAAAAAGAGGCGGAAAAGTTTGGATAAAAATATTCCCTCATAAGCCGGTAACAAGAAAACCAGCTGAAACTCGTATGGGTGCTGGTAAAGGATCTCCAGAATATTGGGTAGCAGTTGTTAAACCAGGAAGAGTAATGTTCGAATTAGCAGGTGTTCCTGAAGATAAAGCTAGAGAAGCAATGAGACTTGCGATGCACAAATTACCAATTAAATGTAAGTTTGTGAAGCGTGAAGATTTAGAAGTAAAGGGTGGTGAATAGGATGCAAGCTAAAGAATTAAAAGATTTAACAGGCGAAGAGCTAACGAACAAGTTAAATAACTTCAAAAGTGAATTATTTAGCTTAAGATTCCAATTAGCTACTGGTCAATTAGAAAATACAGCAAGAATAAAATTCGTTAAGAAAGATATAGCGAGAGTTAAGACTGTACTTGCTGAAAGAAAGTTAAACGAAACTAGAGCTTAATTTGGAAAGGAGACTTTTTAACCATGGAAAGAGGAAGAAGAAAAGTTAGAATAGGCCGTGTTGTAAGTGACAATATGGATAAAACTATAGTTGTTTCTGTTGAAGATTTCGTACGTCATCCATTATATAATAAGCCAGTTAAGAGAACTAAAAAGTTCAAGGCTCATGATGAACAAAATGTATGTAAAATTGGAGATAGAGTTAAAATAATGGAAACTAGACCTTTATCGAAAGATAAGAGATTCAGATTAGTTGAAGTTGTTGAAAGAGTTAAGTAGTTTTTTGGAAAAGGAGGGATTACGATGATACAACAAGAGACACGTCTAAGAGTTGCGGATAACTCTGGTGCAAAAGAGATACTATGTATACGTGTACTAGGCGGAAGTAAGAGAAGATATGGTAACATAGGTGACGTTATAGTTGCTACTGTTAAAAGTGCAACACCAGGTGGAGTTGTAAAAAAAGGTAAAGTTGTTAAAGCTGTTATAGTAAGAACTAAGCAAGGCGTAAGACGTAAAGATGGAAGTTATATATCTTTCGACGAGAATGCTGCAGTTATAATAAAAGATGATAAAACTCCAGTAGGAACTCGTATATTCGGGCCTGTTGCTAGAGAGTTAAGAGACAATGACTTTATGAAAATAGTTTCTCTTGCTCCAGAAGTACTATAATAAGGAGGTGCAATAGGACATGATGCGTGTTAAAAAAGGAGACACTGTTGTAGTTATAGCAGGAAAAGATAAAGGTAAAAAAGGTGCAGTTACAAAAATATTCACTAAGGCTAACAGAGTATTAGTTGAAGGTGTAAACGTAATAACTAAACACCAAAAGCCAACGGCTATGAACCCACAAGGTGGAATAATAAACAAAGAATCTTCAATTCACATATCTAATGTAATGCCACTTGATCCTGAAACAGGAAAAGGTACTAGAGTTAGATCTGAAATGAAAGATGGAAAAAAAGTTAGAGTATCAGTAAAGAGCGGAAAAGAAATATAATATAGTTTGAAAGGAGGGACCTTAAATGGCTTCTACTAGATTACAAGATAAATACATGAAAGAAGTTGCTCCTGCTTTAATGGAGAAATTTGGATATAAGAATGTTATGGAAATACCTAGGTTAGAAAAGATAGTTATGAACATGGGTATAGGTGACGCTAGAGAAAATCCAAAAGGATTAGAAAAGGCTGTAGAAGAGATGCAAATAATATCTGGACAAAAGCCTGTTATAACTAAAGCTAAAAAATCTGTTGCGAACTTCAAATTAAGAGAAGGTATGCCAATAGGTGCTAAGACGACTTTAAGAGCTGAAAAAATGTACTACTTCATGGATAAATTAGTGTCTGTATCTTTACCAAGAGTTAGAGATTTTAGAGGAATAAATCCTAACGCGTTTGATGGTAGAGGAAACTACGCTTTAGGTGTTAAAGAACAATTAATATTCCCTGAAATAGAATACGATAAAGTTGATAAAGTAAGAGGAATGGATATAATATTCGTTACTACTGCAAAGACTGACGAAGAAGCTCGTGAGTTATTAAAATTATTAGGAATGCCGTTTTCTAAGTAAGCTTAGAAAAGGTCATTTCTAAGCGAAATTACTAAAGGAGGGATTCCAGTGGCAAGAAAAGCGATGATTGTAAAGCAACAAAAAAAGCAAAAGTACGCTACTAGAGAATACACTAGATGTACTATATGTGGTAGACCACACTCAGTTTTAAGAAAATTTGGTGTATGCCGTATATGCTTCAGAGAATTAGCTTATAAAGGTCAAATACCTGGTGTTAGAAAAGCAAGCTGGTAAAAGTTTGTAATAAATGGAAGGAGGTTTTCAATATGACAATGACAGATCCAATCGCAGATATGCTTACTCGTATCAGAAATGCAAATACTGTTAAGCATGAAACTGTTGACGTTCCTGCTTCTAATATGAAGAAAGAATTAGCTAGAATCTTATTAGAAGAAGGTTTCGTAAGAGGTTATGATGTTATAGAAGATGGAAAGCAAGGAATAATAAGAATACAATTAAAGTACGGACAAACAGGCGAAAGAGTTATATCAGGACTTAAGAGAATATCTAAGCCAGGTATGAGAGTTTACGCTTCTAATCAAGAAATACCAAAGGTATTAAACGGATTAGGAATATCAATAATATCTACTTCAAAAGGAATATTAACTGATAGACAAGCAAGAAAAGAAAATGCTGGTGGAGAAGTAATCTGCTACGTTTGGTAATATATACGAACAATGTAAGGAGGTGCGACTATGTCAAGAATAGGTGTTAAGCCAATAACAGTACCAGCAGGTGTTGAAGTAACTATAGTTGAAGGAAACTTAGTTACAGTAAAAGGTCCTAAAGGAGCTTTAACTAAGCAATTTGATGGTGCTATGATGATAAAACAAGAAGAAAATACTATAACTGTTGAAAGACCTACTAACAATAAACAACACAGATCTTTACACGGATTAACTAGAACTTTATTAGATAATATGGTTGTAGGTGTGACTAATGGATTCGAAAAGAAATTAGAATTAGTTGGTGTTGGATACAGAGCTCAAAAGCAAGGAAGTAAATTAGTTATGAACTTAGGATACTCTCATCCAGTAGAGATGGAAGATCCAGAAGGTATAACAGTTGAATCTCCTAACCAAACTGAGTTATTAGTTAAAGGTATAGATAAGCAATTAGTAGGAAACTACGCTGCTAAGATAAGAGACTGGAGAAAGCCAGAGCCATACAAGGGTAAAGGTATAAGATACGCTGGTGAAGTTGTAAGACGTAAAGAAGGAAAAACTGGTAAGAAGTAATAATACCAAACTTAAATGCTAGAAAGGAGTGAGCCCTGTGATAAAAAAAGCTGATAAAAACGCTAATAGACTTCAAAGACACAAGAGAGTTAGAAGAAAGATAACTGGAACTACTCAAAGACCAAGATTATGTGTATTTAGAAGTGCTAACAATATATACGCTCAAATAATAGATGATACAAACAAAGTTACTATTGCTGCTGCATCTTCTTTAGAAGCAGAAGTAAAAGAAGCTGTTAATCATACAGGAAACAAAGAAGCAGCTAGAAAAGTTGGAGAAATGATCGCTAAGAAAGCTGTAGAAAAAGGAATCACTGACGTTGTTTTCGACAGAGGTGGATACTTATATCACGGAAGAATTCAAGAGTTAGCTGAAGGTGCTAGAGAAGCTGGACTTAAATTCTAATTAACTAGAAAGAAGGAGGGAAACGCACATGTTACGTCGTAAACCAATAGATGCAAGACAACTTGACTTAAAAGAAAAAGTTGTTGAAGTTAGACGTGTTACTAAGGTTGTAAAAGGTGGTAGAAACTTCCGATTTTCAGCATTAGTAGTAGTTGGAGATGAAAACGGACACGTTGGTGTAGGTACTGGTAAAGCAATGGAAGTACCAGACGCTATAAAAAAAGCAATAGAAGATGCTAAGAAGAATCTTATAACTGTACCAATAGTTGGTACAACAACACCTCACGAAGTAAACGGACACTTCGGAGCTGGAAAAATATTAATAATGCCTGCTAAGCAAGGTACAGGAGTTATAGCTGGTGGACCTGCTAGAGCGGTACTTGAGTTAGCTGGATTAACAGACGTTAGAGCTAAATCTTTAGGATCTAATAATCCAAGAAATATGGTAAATGCTACAATAGAAGGACTTAATTCTCTTAAGACAGCTGAAGATATAGCTAAATTAAGAGGTAAAAAAGTTGAAGAACTTCTAGGGTAAGGAGGTAGTGAAAAATGGCTAAATTACAAATAAAGTTAGTTAGAAGTACAATAGGAACTACTCCTAACCAAAGAAAAAACGTAGAAGCGTTAGGACTAAGAAAAAGAGAACAAGTAGTTGTTAAAGAAGATAATGCCCAAATAAGAGGGATGATAAATAAAGTTAAGCATTTAGTTAAAGTAACTGAAATAGCTGAGTAATATTTACAGAAGTACGAAGGAGGTGCAATCCATGAAGTTACATGAGTTAAAACCTGCTAAAGGTGCAGTAAGAGCTAAGAGAAGATTAGGTAGAGGTACTGCAGCTGGACAAGGTAAAACTGCAGGACGTGGACAAAAGGGACAATGGTCTCGTTCAGGTGGTGGAGTTAGAGTTGGATTCGAAGGTGGACAAATGCCACTAGCTAGAAGACTACCTAAGAGAGGGTTCAACAACATATTTAAGAAAGTTTACACTGAAGTTAATGTAGAATTATTAAACAGATTCGAAAACGGAACTGAAATAACTGCAGAGTTATTAAAGTCTACAGGAGCTATAAGTAAAATAGAGAAAAATGGTGTTAAGATCTTAGGCGAAGGAAACTTAGAAAAGGCTGTAACAGTTAAAGCTGCTAAGTTTACTGCTTCAGCTCAAGAAAAAATAGAAAAAGCTGGAGGAAAAGCAGAATTAGTTTAATCTAATCTGCTACTCTTAGCCATAACAGGCGGGGTGAGTTAACGTGCTAGCACAGTTAAAACAAGCTTGGAAACTTAAAGATGTAAGAAGAAAAATATTATATACTTTGATGATGATTTTAGTATTTAGGATAGGTGCAACAATACCTGTTCCTGGAGTAGATACAAGTATTATAAAGGGAATGGTTGACTCAAATGGTCTTCTTTCCCTATATAACTTGTTCACAGGAGGAGCGTTTAGTAACTTCACGTTATTTGCTTTAGGGGTAGGACCATATATAACTGCTTCTATCATAATACAACTTTTGACTATAGGTTTTGAAAGTTTGGAAGAACTTCAAAAGTCTGGTGAAGAAGGCAAGAAAAAGATTAATAAGTATACGAAATATATAGCACTAGCTTTAGCATTCGTTCAAGCAATAGCAATTACATTGGGAGTTGTTAAGGGTGCATTAAAAACAGATAGTGTATTTTTTATAATTACAGTTATCTTAACATTAGTATCAGCAAGTATGTTATTAATGTGGATAGGAGATAAAATTACCGAAAAAGGATTAGGTAATGGAAGCTCTATTATAATATTCATAGGTATTATATCAAGAATACCTTACGATGTTATAACAATATCAAAATCCATAGCAGATGGAAAAGTAAACATGTGGGCTGCTTTATTATTAGCAGTAGTTATACTTCTAACAATAACTGCTGTTACATATATACAAGAAGCCACTAGAAAAATACCTGTTCAATACGCTAAAAGGGTTGTAGGAAGAAAAATGTATGGAGGACAAAGTTCTCACATACCAATGAAAGTCAACCAATCAGGGGTTATACCGGTAATCTTTGCTAGTTCACTTTTAGCTTTCCCTCAAACGATAGCTATGTTTATGGGTGCAGATGCTCAAAGTTTTGTTCAAACGTATTTCAACCCTATGGCTAGCCCTGGAGTTTGGATATACAGATGTCTTGAAATTCTGCTGATAGTATTCTTCTCTTATTTCTATACAACTGTATCATTTAATACGGAAGATATAGCGAATAATATGAAAAATAACGGTGGATTTATACCAGGAATAAGACCTGGAAAACCTACTATTGATTATTTAAATAGAATATTATCAAGATTAACTCTTGCGGGAGCATTATTCCTATCTGGAATAGTTATGGTATCAGCTATAATCATGTTCTTTATGAAGATACAAGTAACTTTAGTTGGAACATCTCTATTGATAGTTGTAGGGGTTGCTTTAGAACTTAAGAGACAGTTAGAATCAAATTTAGTTATGAGAACCTACCAAGGTTTCTTAAAATAAATTGGAGATGATAATATGAGAATAATATTACTTGGACCTCCTGGTGCTGGTAAAGGTACACAGGCTGCAGGTATAGTAGAAAAATATAACATACCTCATATATCAACAGGAGATATATTCAGAAAGAATATAAAAGAAGGAACAGATCTTGGAAAGAAAGCAAAAGAATATATGGATCAAGGTTTATTAGTTCCAGATGAGTTAACTGTAGGTTTAGTAACTGATAGAATAGCTCAAGATGACTGTAAAAAAGGATTCATGTTAGATGGTTTCCCAAGAAATGTTGCTCAAGCTAAACATTTAGATGCGTTCTTACAAGAAACTAGTATAGATTTAGACAAGGTAATAAATATCGAAGTTGATAAGAATATATTAGTAGAAAGAGCTGTAGGAAGAAGAATATGTAAATCTTGCGGTGCAACGTATCATGTTATGTTTAATCCTCCTAAAGAAGAAGGCGTATGTAACGTATGCCAAGGAGAGTTATATCAAAGAGCAGATGATACAGAAGAAACTGTATCAAAGAGAATACAAGTTTATCTAGATGAAACAAAACCATTAGTTAATTATTATAGTTCTCAAGGTATAATAGCTAACATAAATGGTCAACAATCTATAGATAAGGTATTTGAAGATATAGTAAAAGCTCTAGGATGTGAAAAATAATGATTATTTTGAAATCCAAAAAAGAAATAGAAATCATGAGAGAAGCTGGTAAAATAGTAGCTGAAACTCATGAGATATTAAAAGCAGCTATAACTCCGGGAATATCTACTTTAGAGTTAGATAAAATAGCTGAAGAGAATATAAGAAAATACAATGCAGTACCATCTTTTAAAGGATATGGTGGATTTCCAGGATCTATATGCGCTTCTATAAATGAAGAAGTTGTACATGGAATACCAGGAGAAAAGCTGTTAAAAGAAGGAGACATTGTAAGCTTAGATATAGGAGCCTATTATAAAGGATATCATTCAGATTCTGCGAAAACTCATGGAGTAGGAATAATAACTGAAGAAGATAGGAAATTAATAGAAGTAACTAAAGAAAGCTTCTATGAAGGCATAAAATTTGCTAAACTAGGATATAGATTATCAGATATCTCACACGCAGTACAAGCACACGTTGAGAAACATGGTTTCTCAGTAGTTAGAGATTTAGTTGGTCATGGAGTTGGCTCAGAACTTCATGAAGATCCTCAAATACCTAACTATGGACCATCAGGAAAAGGACCAAGACTTCAAGCAGGAATGGTTCTGGCTATAGAACCTATGGTAAACGCTGGTCGTTTTCATATTAAGACTTTAGCTGACGGATGGACTATTGTCACAATAGATGGCAAAAAATCAGCTCATTATGAGCACACGATAGCAATCACAGAAGATGAACCACTTATATTAACTTCACTTTAGTTATAAAAAGTAGGTGAACAGGATGTTATCAAATTATTTGAGTATAGGTTTTGATAAACCTAAACTAAAAAAAGTTAAGCACTTGAAAAAAATAATGTTATTAATTATAAAGTTAAAAACAAGATAATATCTTAACAAGATAGTATAGATAATTTTTTAAGAGTTGAACTTACTAAGTTAAATCAAAGTATTTAGCTTATTGAAATGGAGGCTTGGTTAGTTAATGGCCAAAAAAGATGTTATAGAACTAGAAGGTACAGTTAGTGAAAACTTACCTAATGCTATGTTTAAAGTAAAATTAGAAAATGGACATGAAGTATTATGTCACTTATCTGGAAAGCTAAGAATGAACTTCATAAGAATTCTTGAAGGTGATAAGGTGAATGTTGAACTTTCTCCATATGACCTTACAAGAGGAAGAATCACTTGGCGTAAGAAGTAGACTATTTTAAGATTAGTCTAAGGAGGGATTAACAATGAAAGTAAGACCATCAGTAAAACCAATGTGCGAAAAGTGCAAGGTTATAAAAAGAAAAGGTAAAGTAATGGTTATCTGCGAAAATCCAAAGCACAAGCAAAAGCAAGGATAATAAATTATTACTAGCAATTTTCTAAAAATTATAGTATAATATAATACTGTGATGTTAGCAGAAAAATATTTTTAATCGTAAAAAATCTGTACTCGGATTGATATGATATTAAGATTTTAACACTAAAAACTAAGTGTAGGAGGTGCGACTAAATGGCAAGAATAGCTGGAGTAGATTTACCTAGAGAGAAAAGAGCGGAAATAGGCTTAACTTATATATATGGTATAGGTAAAGCGACTGCTAATGAAATATTAGCTAAAGCTGAAATAGATCCTAATGCGAGAATAAAAGACTTATCTGAAGAACAAGTTAACGAATTAAGAAAGATAATAGACAATGATTTCTTAGTTGAAGGTGACTTAAGAAGAGAGATAGCTTTAAACATAAAGAGATTAAGAGATATAAAATGTTACAGAGGTATGAGACATGCTAAAGGTCTTCCACTAAGAGGACAAAGAACTAAGACTAACGCTAGAACTAGAAAAGGTCCTAGAAAGACAGTATCTCGTAAGAAGAAGAAGTAATTAAATAATAACTAGATAGGAGGGAAAATGAAATGGCTAAACCAAAAAAGAAAGTTACACGTGTAAGAAGAAGAGAGCGTAAAAACATAGAACGTGGTCAAGCTCACATACAATCAACTTTCAACAACACTATAATAACTTTAACTGACGTTCACGGAAATGCTATATCTGCTGCATCTTCAGGACAATTAGGATTCAAAGGGTCAAGAAAAGCGACTCCTTTCGCATCTCAAATGGCTGGTGAAACTGCTGCTAAGGCTGCAATGGAACACGGATTAAAGACTGTTGAAGTATTTGTAAAAGGACCAGGATCAGGAAGAGAAGCTGCTATAAGAGCTCTACAAGCTACTGGACTAGAAGTAACAATGATAAAAGACGTTACTCCAATTCCTCACAACGGATGTAGACCACCAAAGAGAAGAAGAGTGTAATTATAATAAAGTAAATTAGGAGGTGCAAAGACATGGCAAGATACACAGGTGCATCATGCAGACAATGCCGTAGAGAAGGAATGAAATTATTCCTTAAAGGTGATAGATGTTATACTGATAAATGTGCTATAGTTAACAGAAACTATGCTCCAGGACAACATGGACAAGGTAGAAAGAAAGTTTCTAACTATGGATTACAATTAAGAGAAAAGCAAAAAGTTAAGAGAATATACGGAGTTTTAGAAACTCAATTCAGAAACCTATACGAGCGTGCTGATAAAATGGCTGGTATAACAGGTGAAAACTTATTAAGCTTATTAGAAAGAAGATTCGATAATGTTGTTTACAGAATGGGATTAGCTTCATCTAGAAAAGAAGCTAGACAATTAGTAGGACACGGTCACTTCTTATTAAACGGACATAAGGCTGATATAGCTTCTATAACAGTTAAACCAGGTGACGTTATAACAGTTAAAGAAAGATCAAAGTCTTCTGCTAAATTCAAAGCTTTAGTAGAAAACAATACTAGAATAGCTCCTAAGTGGTTAGAAGCTAACTTAGAAGAAATGAACGTTAAAGTTGTTGCTGTTCCTTCAAGAGAAGATGTAGATCTTGAAATAGCAGAACACTTAATAGTAGAACTTTACTCTAAGTAATAAGCATATTTTAAAATTAATTTTTAAAATTTTGTTTACCCTCAGTGGATTAATAAATTTAAAGGAGGGTTTTGTCCATGATAGAAATAGAAAAACCAAAAGTAGATATAATCGAACTTAGCGAAGACTATAGATATGGAAAGTTTGTCATAGAACCTCTAGAAAGAGGCTATGGCATAACTATAGGTAATGCTTTAAGAAGAATATTATTATCTTCTTTACCGGGTGTTGCAGTTAACTCTATAAAAGTAGATGGAGTTCTTCATGAATTCTCTACAGTACCAGGTGTTAAGGAAGATGTTACAGAAATGATATTAGCATTAAAAGAACTTTCAGCTACTATAGATGGTGAAGGAAGTAGAACACTTAAAATAGAAGCTCAAGGACCATGCTCTATCAAGGGATCAGATATAATATGCCCTCCAGATGTTGAAATATTAAGCAAAGATTTACACATAGCTACGCTAGATGAAAATTCTAAACTTAATATGGAAATATATGTAGACAAAGGTAGAGGTTATGTTTCTGCTGAAGAAAATAAGACAGAGCATATGCCTATAGGTGTTTTACCTGTAGACTCAATATATACTCCTGTTGAAAAAGTGAGCTACCATGTGGAAAACACAAGAGTAGGTCAAAAAACAGACTATGATAAATTAATACTAGATGTTTGGACTAATGGAAGTATAAATCCTCAAGAAGGAATATCTCTTGCAGCTAAAGTACTAGTTGAACATTTAAATCTATTCATAGACTTAACAGAGCATGTAAGCAATGTTGAGATAATGGTAGAAAAAGAAGAAGACCAAAAAGAAAAAGTTCTTGAAATGACGATAGAAGAATTAGATTTATCAGTTAGATCATACAACTGTTTAAAAAGAGCGGGAATAAATACAGTTGAAGAATTAGCTAATAAGTCTGAGGACGATATGATGAAGGTTAGAAATCTAGGGAAGAAATCTTTAGAGGAAGTAATCCAAAAATTAGAAGAACTTGGACTAGGTCTTAAACCAAGCGAAGAATAGCAAGAAGGAGGGATAGTATGGCTACTTACCGTAAATTAGGACGTGAAACAGCTCACAGAAACCTTATGTTAAGAAACTTAGTAACTGATTTACTAAGAAATGGAAGAATAGAAACTACTGTAACTAGAGCTAAGGAAACTAAAAGAATGGCAGAAAAGATGATAACTCTTGGTAAAAGAGGAGATCTTCATGCTAGAAGACAAGTTTTAGCTTATGTAATAGATGAAACTGTAGTAAATAATTTATTCACTGAAATAGCTCCAAAGTACGCTGAGAGAAACGGTGGATATACTAGAATAATCAAAAAAGGACCAAGAAAAGGCGACGCTGCTGAAATGGCTTTTATAGAATTAGTATAGTATGATAAGGATTAAGCTTAATAGCTTAATCCTTTTTTGTTTTTTAGAAATGTATATAGAATACTTTTTATCTAAACTATGATATAATATTATTTAAAATAGTTTTTTTAGTACTGCTTACAGAAGGAGTAAAAGAATGGATAAAATAGTTAAAGTTAATAATATGTCGTTTGAATATATAACAGATGAATCGGCACATAAAGCGATAGATGAATTAAGTTTAGAAGTGGAAAAAGGTGAATTTGTAGTAATTATAGGGCATAATGGTTCGGGAAAATCTACTTTATCTAAAAACTTAAATGCTATATTATTACCAAGTGAAGGTAGCATACTTATAGATGATTTGGATACTAGAGAAGAAAAAAATTTATGGGAAATAAGGCAAACTGCTGGAATGGTATTTCAAAATCCTGATAATCAAATCGTAGCAACAGTAGTAGAAGAAGATGTAGCTTTTGGACCTGAAAACTTGGGTGTAGAACCTAAAGAAATTAGAAAAAGAGTGGAAGAAGCGCTTAAAAGTGTAGGAATGTATGAATTAAAAGACAGACAACCGCACTTACTATCAGGAGGTCAAAAACAAAGAGTTGCGATAGCGGGTATAATTGCAATGAAACCGAAATGTATAATATTTGATGAAGCGACAGCAATGTTAGACCCATCTGGAAGAAAAGAAGTAATGAAAACTATAAAAAGACTTAATAAAGAAGAGAACATTACAACAATACACATAACTCACTTTATGGAAGAGGCTGTTGAGGCTGATAGAGTCATTGTTCTGGAAAAAGGTAAAAAGGTCCTTGAAGGAACACCAAGAGAAGTTTTTAAAAAAATAGATATGTTAAAAAATATAGGACTAGATGTACCTTGTATGACGGAGCTTTCTGGTATGTTAATCAAAAGTGGTTTAGAAATTAGTAGTGATATATTAACTGTAGATGAGATGGTGATGGAATTATGTCGATTGTAGTAAAAAAATTAACTCATATATATAATGAAGGAATGCCTTTTGCAAGTAAAGCATTGGATGGTGTTAGTGTTGAAATAAAAGATAGAGATTTTGTAGGACTTATAGGACATACAGGATCTGGAAAATCAACATTAATTCAGCACCTAAATGGAATACTAAAACCGACCTCAGGAGAAATTTATATTAATGATTTTAATATTACAGATCCGAAATTAAATTTAACTGAGATTAGAAAAAGAGTAGGAGTAGTATTTCAATATCCAGAATATCAATTATTCGAAGAAACTGTAGAAAAAGATATAGCCTTTGGACCCTCTAATTTAGGTCTAGAGGACAGTGAAATACAAAAGAGAGTAAAAGAGTCTATGGAAGCTGTAGGCCTTGGTTATGATGCCTTTAAAGAAAAGTCTCCTTTTGAATTATCAGGAGGTCAAAAACGAAGGGTAGCTATAGCTGGTGTTATAGCGATGAAACCAGAAGTATTAATCTTAGATGAACCTACAGCGGGATTAGACCCTGGAGGTAGAGATGAAATCTTTGAATTAATAAAAAATCTTCACAAAGAGAGTGATATAACAATAATATTATCATCACATAGCATGGATGATATGGCTAAACTAGCAAAAACTATAATTGTTATGAATGAAGGTCAAATAGAGTTTATTGGAACTCCAAGAGAAGTTTTTAAATCCAATACGTATAGGTTAAAAGAAATAGGATTAGATATTCCTCAAGTTTTAGAATTAGCTCTAAAATTAAGAGAAAAAGGTTTTGATATTAAAGAAGATATACTGACAATAGAAGAGGCACAAGAAGAAATTTTAAAAGTTATGAGAGGTAGGAAAAAATGTTAAAGGATATAACTATTGGACAATACTATCCTACAAATTCTGTTGTTCATAAATTAGACTCTAGAGTAAAACTTATAGCTACTTTTGTATTTATGGTATCCTTATTTGTAATAAATAAATTTTGGCCTTATGCTATAGTATTAGTGTCTTTATTAGCGGTAATAAAACTTTCTAATATACCTGTAAAATACATTGTAAAAGGTGTGAAACCTCTTAGGTGGATTATATTATTTACATTCATAATAAATATATTCTTTTTACCTGGTGATGCGATTTGGTCATTTGGATTTATGACAATAACTAGACAGGGTATAGAACAAGCTGTATTTATGGCAATAAGACTAGTGTTTTTAGTTGTAGGTACATCAATACTAACACTAACAACATCTCCGATTGAGCTTACAGATGGTATAGAAAGACTTTTAAACCCATTTAGAAAAATAGGTTTACCTGTACATGAATTAGCAATGATGATGACTATTGCTTTGAGATTTATACCTACATTATTAGATGAAACAGACAAAATAATGAAGGCTCAAATGTCTAGAGGTGCAGATTTTGAGAGTAAAAATCTTGTAAATAGAGCTAAAAATTTAGTGCCTTTATTAGTACCTTTATTTGTAAGTGCATTTAGAAGAGCAGATGAACTTGCTATGGCAATGGAAGCGAGATGTTATAGAGGTGGATACAATAGGACCAAAATGAAAGAATCTGTAATGACAAAGAGAGATTATATAGCTTATGGAATACAGGTTTCATATTTGGTTATAATTATAGTTACAAGATATTTATAAAGAGGTAAATAATGAGAAATATAAAAATTGTAATCCAATATAATGGTCAAAATTATTGTGGGTGGCAAAAACAACCAGATTCTTTGGGAATACAAGGAACAGTAGAAAAATCAATTTATGAAATTACAAAAGAAGAAGTTAAGATTGTTGGCTCAGGTAGAACAGATGCAGGAGTACATGCTTTAGGTCAAGTTGCAAATTTTAAATTGGACGCTATGATACCCATAGATAAAATACCGAATGCATTAAATGCTAAATTACCAAAAGATATATCTATAATAGATTGTACTGAAGTCAAAGATGAATTTCATTCAAGATATAGTGCGAAAAGAAAAAGATATAGATACTTAATAAATAATAGTCCTTATAGAAATCCTATATATAAGGATATATCTTATCATGTAAAATATGAGCTTGATTTTGAAAAAATGTGTAAAGAAGCAAAACATTTAATTGGAGAACATGATTTCAAAAGTTTTATGAGCTCTGGTTCTTCTGTAACTGATACATTTAGAGAAATTTATGACATTGATTTAGAAAAACAAGAGGGCATGATTATTTTAGAAGTAGAAGGTAATGGATTCTTATATAATATGGTAAGAATAATAGTAGGAACGTTAGTTGATATAGGTAGAGGAAGAATACAAGAAAGTTTAAAAAAGATAATTGATTCAAAAGAAAGAAGTATGTGTGGTCATACAGCTCCAGCACATGGATTATTTCTTAAAAAAGTTGATTATTAGCTTGACACACCAGGGGCCATGTATTAAAATGAATTAGAGTGTGTTAATAAGTCCACTTGCCCCGGACTTGACATAAACGGTAAAATTTTTATATGAAAAAAAAGTTAAGGAGGGACAACTATGAAAAGTTATATAGCTAAGCCAGCTGATGTACAAAGAAAATGGTACATCGTTGATGCTGAAGGAAAAACATTAGGTCGTTTAGCAACTGAAATAGCGACAGTATTAAGAGGGAAGCACAAGGTTACTTTCACTCCGCATGTTGATGGAGGAGACTTCGTTGTTGTTGTAAATGCAGAGAAGGTAGTTTTAACAGGAAAGAAATTAGATCAAAAATTATACAGATACCACACTGGTTATGTAGGTGGATTAAAAGAAATCTCTTACAGAGAAATGATGGCTAAGAAGCCTGAAGAAGTAGTTTCTCATGCAGTAAGCGGTATGTTATGTAAAAACAAATTAAGAAGCAGAATGATGACTAGATTAAGAGTATTCGCAGGAGCAAATCATGATCATGCAGCTCAAAATCCAGAAGTTTTAAACTTTAAATAATAATTACGAGTGAAAGGAGGAGTTATCATGGCTAACGTTCAATATTACGGAACTGGAAGAAGAAAGAGCTCTGTTGCTAGAGTAAGATTAGTAGCAGGTGAAGGAAACATAGTAGTAAATGGAAGAGCAGTTGATGAATTTTTCAACTACGAAACATTAATAAGAGATGTTAAGCAACCATTAGTGTTAACTAACAACGAAACTAAGTACGATGTTATAGTAACAGTTGAAGGTGGAGGATTCACTGGACAAGCTGGAGCTATAAGACATGGTATATCTAGAGCTTTATTAAAAGCTGATATAGATTTAAGACCTGCTTTAAAGAAAGAAGGATTCTTAACTAGAGATGCTAGAATGAAGGAAAGAAAGAAATACGGATTAAAGGCAGCAAGAAGAGCTCCACAATTCTCAAAGAGATAATTTTATATGTTTGTACAAAGGCTTTGGAATATTCCAAAGTCTTTTTTAATATAAATGTATAGGGTGATATTGTGAAAAAATACATAAAACATATATTATTTGGAGGGGTAGCACTAGTATTAATGCTTGTTGCTATATTTGAAGTAAAAAATGTATCTGAAGATGTTATAAAGTATATGCCAGTAACTAATAAAATAATAATATTAGATCCTGGACATGGAGGAATTGATCCTGGTAAATTAAGTAATGATAAATTAATAGAAGAAAAAAATATTAATTTGGCTATTACTCTTAAATTGAGAGAATTATTAGAGTCTAGTGGAGCTGTTGTAATACTTACTAGAGAAGATGATAGTAGCTTGTATACGGAAAATGGGAATAAAACAATAAGACAAAAATATAATGAAAACTTAAAAAATCGAAAAAAAATAATTAAAGAATCAAATGCTGATATGTTTGTATCTATACACTCGAATGCTTTTACAGAATCTAAATATTATGGTGCACAAACTTTTTATCCAAAGGGGAAAGAGGATTCTCAAAAATTATCAAAATACATACAAGGTGAATTGAAAAGAGTTGTAGATGCTACTAATAACAGAGAAATAAAACCAACCGAAGATATATATATATTAAAAGAAAATGAGATACCTTCCGTTTTGGTAGAATGTGGTTTTTTATCTAATGATAAAGAAACTAAATTGTTAAGCAATGAAATATATCAAGAAAAACTAGCGTGGTCTATATATGTAGGTATTCAAAAATATTTTAGTTGAGATGCATAAAATTTAGTAAAAAGAAGATAATAGGTTATATCAGATGATAGTTATTATTTGATATAACCTATTATTTTACAAAAAATATAAAAAAAGCATTGACTTAATTATTTTACAATGTTATTATTAATTAGTACCAAAGAGAAACACATAAGAACTTTGAAAATTAAACAGTAGGTTAATTTATAGAAACAAACATAATTCTTAACAGAATTAAAACACAAACAAACCAAGCCAGATATTCAGATAATGATTAGCTGAGCGATGGACAACTTTTATTTGAGCGTTA
>NZ_JBOFOR010000221.1:0-6320 GCF_051659545.1 Romboutsia sp.
AAATTAACAATAACAAATTTGAGACTTTTTTCATATACTTTTTCACTTTTTAGGTGAAAATTTTTAATATCTGGACATTAGTGGCTACGCCTTTTTAAGCGTAGCTTTAATTATTTAATGAATAATTCAGGATTATATATTTAATAAACAAGTAAAAAAATATTTCAAACAAATTTATACTAAGTTTATACTAAATTTATTACTAATTTATACTAAGTTTATTATAAGTTCATAGAGCTACTTTTAGCTTTTCATAGCTTCCAGTAGCTCCTTTTATCATCACTTGTTAAGTATTTCTTTTAACTTATTTATGAAATCTTTTGAAAATAATTTTTCTTGTATTGCTTTATCTAGTAGCTCTATTAAATCTTGTTCTGGTAAGTCTAGTGGTCTGGCTACCAAGTGCCTACCTCTTACAGTATTTTTTTCATACATAAACCTTATTTCTTCTTGTCCATCTCCATCATTGACTATTATTTTCTCTATTCCGTATCCATATGAACCTTTATCTATTATTGATTGTTGCAATATTGTACAATAGTTAGTTATTTTCACTACTTTCTTACTCATTTCTTTATCTCCTTTTAGTTTATTTTTCTATGTTCCTTTATTTCTAAATCCACGTTTTACCGTTATCTATCTAATAGATTGATTTATCCAAATATCTGCAAGTTTATTTTTATTGATAGCTCTTTCTAGGAATGACTTATCTTTTATTCTTTCTTCTATTTCTTTTTTAGTATCGTCTTTTGTTCTTTCATTAGTTTTAGATATTGTATATCTACCTATCTTTATGTAGTTATTTTTCTTTATCTCTTCATAGTAAGCTATTGTATCTTTTATGCTTGTTTTATTTCCTTCTAAGTTTAGCCATGAGAAAAGTGTTATTACATCTTCATTTATTTCTGTTACGTTTGTTTCTTTTACTATTTCAGTTATCTTATTAGGGTTATTTATTAGATATGATTTTAGATTATTGTCCTTTAGAGTTGATAGTATTGATTTTATTTTTTCTTTAGTTTGATTATCCATGTTGTAGTATTTATCTACTACTATTTGTATTTCTTTAAGCATCAAGTTACTTATTATTTCATTATCTTTATTTAACATTGTATCCTCCAAGTTATTTTATATTTAGTTTTAGACGTGGAAACGTGGTTTTTCTTTTTTTCACGTTCCCACTTTACTTTTATGACTATTCTTCTTCTATCTGTGAATATCTGTATTCTATTCCATTCATAGTGAAAGCATATTGTGGATATAGTTCTAGTACCTCTTCTAAACTATCATTATCCACAATTTCTTGTACCATTTCTTCTTTAGTTGTCCCCTCTATCCACATCTCAATCACTTGCTCTTTTGAAAACAACTTATCCACATAGTATTCCTGTTCAAGTCTATCCTCTAAAAGTTCTTTGGCGTACTCTTTCAAATATTTTTCTTCTCTGTAGATTATGTAGTCTTGTACTTCTAAGTAGTTATTTATCTTCAATTCCTCTAGGTATTCTTTTGCCTTCTCTAAGTCTATTTCTTTTATCTCTGAATTGTACCAAGCAAAGAATGTTACTACTGATTTATCCAATTCTATCTCTTTTGTTTCTTCAATTATTTCTAATAGTTTATTTGGGTTATTTGTTAGGTATGTTTTTAACTCTTCATCTCTTAAGTTTGATATGATTTCTTCTATTTTAATTTTAGTATCTTCATCTATCTTATTGTATTTCTCAACTAAATCCTGTAGTTCCCTAAAGAATAGTTTATTCAGTATCTCTGAATTATGTTTTATCATTGTTCTTATCTCCTTACTTTCTAATACTCATGACTGAACATCATTGTACTGTATTGCCCATTGTCAATTATGTATAGTTTCATTTTAGTTTCTATTCCAGTATTTTTTACTATATAGCTAAATGTGAATTCGGGTATTTCTTGTTTATGTATTATCTCCACGAATTCACGACCATTAGGTATTACTTCAAAGACTTGTAGATAGTCTTTTTCTCCTTCTATTTTCTCTACTAAATTCCACATTAGTATTTGTATTTCTATTGGTACTCTGTCTGCTACTTCTCTTGTTAAGTATCTTTCATTTGAAAACATTATGTATCTCCTTTCTATTGTTCAAGTATTTCTCTTAGCTTCTTTTCACAAATTACTACTATCGCAAAATCACTACTCAACAAAAATAGAGCTGATATGTAGTCAGCTCCTTCTATCTCATCTATGTATTCTGCTATTGTTTCTTTTAGTATCTCTTCTTTGAATATTGCAATGTCATCTTCATCTACTAATGCTATGTATCCACCTAAGTCTTCTACTGTTCTTTCTGTACCGTAGTTTTCTTCAAGTATTTTTAGATTTTCTCTCATTACTTCTTTTACTTGTTGTGGTAGCTCTTGAACTAAGTCTAAGTGTTCTTCCTTCCAAATATTGATTACCATATTATTTCCTCCTTATGTTTTTCTACACAAAAATAAGGTAGATGTAGCTTTTATTTGCCACACCTACCTTGCTATCTATGTACCTAAATGGAATTATCTATCTAGTATAGATATCCTTTACATTATTATGATATATGCTTATTGTTTTATTTATTTCATTTTTCTATTTCATGTATATTTCAACTAATTCATAGCATCTTTCTTTTGTTTGTCTTGATAGTGATTCTGTATATTCTAAATCATACATACTTCCACCTTCAAACTCAGAAGCCGATTCTTTTGCCCCTGCATCTCTGGTTACTATCCACTCTCTTTGTTCTACTTTAAGTGATTCCATCTCAGAACTTGATAGCTGAGTTTTTAGAACTCCATAAATTTCATTTAGTGCATCATCCCATTTTTTAAGTACTGTAGAAGATGTTTCTTTCATCTCTACTGTTGAACCATCATAACTTAATGTACTTGCTTCTTCTTCTATTGAATTAAGTTTTTGAATATATTCATCTTTAAGATTTTGTTGACTATCTTCACTTGTAGATTCTTCTGCAACTACACTCTCTGTTTCATCTACAACTTCATAATCTTCATTTTCTACAGATTCTTTGTTCTCATAACTTTGACTTTCATCATAGTTAATTTCATCTTCTAATTCTATTTGTGATTCTATTTGTGAATAAGTATTATTCTTATTGTTATTTATATTCTTAATGAATATTCCCCCAACTATTATTACTAATAATGAACAGGTAATTATCCTAGTCTTATTGGATCCATCTTTCAAAATTTTAAACAACATTAATATCCCAGCTATTCCTATGATAAATATAGCAACTTGTGCTAATATAGTAATTAATATTGATACTATAAATAATGATATTATAAAATACTTAACATATCTCTTCATCCATAAATCCATTGAGTGAAATACATAGTTACGATTAAAATAATAAAATATTACTCCTGCCAATACTAATGATAAAACAACGATTATACCCATAGCTTACCTCTCCCTACTTTTAGTTTTTTTAATTATATTCTTCCTGACTTTTGTAATTTCTTTACTTGCTTAATAGCCTTCTTACTTTTGCTTAATTTCTTATATTCTTCAAATACTGATACTACTGCCCCTAATAAGAATATACCTATTATTATTTTCAATAAAGTTCCTACTCTCCCAAAGAAATATAGTCCTAAGGGAATCATTATAGCTGACCCTATTAACATACTTTTAAAGCTGTCTTTATTTTCTTCATGTTCATCTGCTTCATCTATAGTTTCACTATAGATATCTTTCATATGTTGATTTATTCTATCTATGTATATATTGACTATTTCTGTATTGAATGAATTTGATTCAATTTGCTTCTTAGCTTTTATTAGGCTTTTTTCATTTTCCACATCTATTTCATTTGTTATTTCATCTAATATTGACTTCTCTTCTCTAGCTAAATTAGCCTCTTCTCTAGTTTCAAATAATAGGTCTTCTACTGTTCTCTCTTTAATATCTATAAGTTCTAGTCTTTTATCTAATTCTTCTATTGTATTTTGAGCTATTGTTGTATTGAATTTATTTGACTCTATTTGTATCTTTGTCTGCTTTATACTACTTTCATTATCTATCGCTATATTATCCATTATTTTATCTAATTTTAATTTTTCTGTTCTAGCTAAATTAGCCTCTTCCCTAGTTTCAAACAATGTATTGCCTACTGTTCTTTCTTTTATATCAATATTGCTTAATATGTCTTCTATTTCTCTAATTACTTTATTTTCAGAATCTAACCTAGTTCCAATATTTATTATTTTTTCCTTTGCAGTTGATAGACTCTTTTCATCTGTTTTATCCATACCATTTGCTATTTCTTCAATTTTCAACTTATCTTCTCTAGCTTTTTTAGACTCATCTCTTGTATTAAACACTATATTATCTACTGTTCTTGCCTTTAAATCAATTTCTTCTAATTTCTTATCTATTGATTCCATATATGAATTCACTATCTTGGTATTTAATTTTAATCCTATTATTTTATTTTTTGCATTTACTACATCTGACTCTACATCCATATTAGCTTTATTTAAAATAGATTCTATTTTTACCTTTTCTTCTTTAGCTAATTTAGCTTCTTCCCTAGTTTTGAATAATATAGAATCTACAGTTCTTGCTTCTTCATCAAATTGATTTAGCTTTTTATCTAGCTCTTTAATTTCAGTAATATTGCTGTTCAGTCCCAATCTTTTGATTTCTTGTAGTATAATTTCTTTTGATTCTAAAGTCTCATTCTCTGTATCAGTTTGCAAAGTACTAAATTTTCTTTCTATAATATTTCGTTTGTAGTAGTCTATGTCATATCCAAAGTAGTTAGCTATTTTAGATATTTCATTATTTTCATCCCCAAAATTACTTATTGCATATGTATATACTGATTCTATGTAAGGATTTAAATTTATTAATTCGCTAACAATTTCTATCTTTTCTTTATTGCTTATATTTTTACCTTTTATATTTGATAATACTACTTTTGCCTTTTTAGCTTCTTCTGCATAAATATATCCAAATTGTAGATTTGCATTATCTTCTAAGAACTTAGTATACGAATAATGCATATTATAAACTGCAATATAAATTCCATATGCTAGTGTTTCTAATGTTGATGAGTCATTAAATATTCTAGTTTTTTGTTTGTTTACTTTTATACTTGAACCTATTCTACCAATCATATTAAATGTTCCATGCACTGCACCTGTTGCTGCATTCATTGCACCTGCTTGCATACTACCTTTTAAAGCATTTTGCCATCCAAATCCTCCACCTTGCCATCTTCCTCTTGAATTTTTTCTGTACTGTCTATATTCTTCTTTTTGTTTTTCATCCAAAACAACATTCATGTATTGGTCATTTATCTTGCTGTATGCATCATCCCATAATTCTATTACATCTTGACAATATTCTTCTACAAATAGTTCATTGTTTATAGTGTAGAATTTATTCTCTACAAGTTTATCTACAGTATTTCTTATTACTTTTGAAATAACATATATACCTTGATCATATCCTTTATTAATCACATCATCTAAATTTCTATTATTTTCTTTATATTCATTTATGAATTCTTCTCTACATCTTTCTGCTATTGATTCATACTGCAATCTTATCTTGTTATAGCTGTCTCTTTCATCTGTTATCGAAATTTCAGTTCCCATGAATTTAAACTTTACCATTTATTAATCTCCTTTTCAAAATATAAATACATTTTTATTAGTTAAATTATTACTAGTTACATTATTATTCCAAAGAATAGTATACTTCATCTATCTTGTCATTTTTTGTAAAATAATGTTTATAAATAACTTTTTATACAACAAAAAATAGTAGATATAAATCTACTATTCTTAAAACGCGCTCCGTTACTTGTGATACGGTTCATCATTTTTAATTCTAATGGTTATTTTTTATTAAAATTTATTGTTGTCCTATTTTTAAGTTAGGAACGGCATTTAAGCTCATATCGTCTCTTCTTCCGCTTATGTAGTTGTAATATCCTGCACACCCTATCATTGCTGCGTTGTCTGTACATAATATTGGTGATGGATATTTTACATCTATGTTTTCTTTTTTACCTAATTCTGTTATTTTTTCTCTAAGTGCAGAGTTGCATGCTACTCCACCTGCTAGTGTGATTGTATCATAGCCTTTTTCTTTGGCTGCTTTTATTGCTTTTTTAGATAATACTTCTACTACTGCTTCTTGGAATGATGCACATACATCTTCTACAACTATTTCTTCGTTCTTCATTTTCTTGCCATTTAAGTAATTTAAAACTGCTGACTTTAATCCACTAAAACTAAAATCATAACCGTCATCTAAATAAGCTCTTGGGA
>NZ_JBOFOR010000222.1:0-12464 GCF_051659545.1 Romboutsia sp.
GGTATGTTTTTTTCTTCTCTAATTTTTATTGTTGCTTTTATTCCATCTAGCTTAGGCATCATTATATCCATAAGTATAAGGTGTATGTTTTCATTATTGAGTACCTCTATTGCTTGTAGTCCATCGTATGCTTTGTATATTTTGTATCCTTCACTTTTTAAATATATTTCAATAGACTCAACTATTTCTTTATCATCATCCACTATTAATATGTTGTACATTTTTTAACTCCATCCCCTTTCTATGTATTATTTTATTATACAATAGATTCACTCCTTTATATATTTTGCGCCTATTTAACTTTGCTATAAATATATAATAAGGTATAAATCTTAAGATTTTCTTAAGGTATTTCTTAAGATTTTCTTACAAATGCACAAAAAAGCTATCTCTTGGATTATTTTAACCTTTTTGAGATAGCTTTTACACTTATTTTATATTAAGTTGCCAATTACCTTCTACACTATAGTACTGCGGTTGTATTCTAAATTCTATAGTATTCTTCTTTGAGTCTCTTGGCTTTACTATAACTTTATCCATTATAGATTTTTCGTTTAACTCTACAACATAATTTGAAAAATCTTCATTTTTACTCAATATTTCTTTATTTGGATTTAATTCTATAGAACTTATCTTTATTTTATTATTTGTATTTTGAGGAAAATCAACATTTATAGAATATTCGTTATTTCCTATTTTTTCTATATCTTTTATAGTTACAGTAGTATTCTTTGTCATATTATTATAATTTTCACCACATAATTCTACTGTTTTTTCAATTTTTTCCACACCTTTTTCTGGAAGATTAATTTTTATTTTTTTACTATTCTCAATATTTCCACTAATACTTATAGTTACTTTAGGAACTATTATAGTATATGGTTTCACTAAACTAGTTGTATCAAATTCAAAATGGTTAAACTTATCTCCATATTGTATTTGTTTTCCTTTTACAACTTTTCCATTACTATCTTTTAACTTTATTCCTGTTTCATATTCATTAATTGGATATTCTTCACCATAGTACATAACATTGGCTCCATTACCTTCTATAACAGAGCTTAACTTTAAGTCTAATATATTATTTTTTTCTTCTATTCTTCCTATTATAGCAATATCTTCTTTTATTTCATTTAATCCTAATTGACTACAATCTAATTCACCTTGTAGCTTTTTTAGATTAACATCAAAAGTTATATCTTCATTATCACTTGTAGTAATTGTATACTCTATTGTTTCTCCTTCTTTGTAATTAAATTTAGTTTTAGATTTAAAATCGTGTCCTAATATCCAATTTGTGCTATCTCCGCCTAGATAATTTGAATTTGAGTTTTTCTCTTCTCCACTTATAGTAAGTTTACCTTCTTCTTTAGGTACTGTACCCTCTCCTTCTATGCTTGCATATATAAGATTATTTTTAGTATCTAGTACTAAACTTTGAAGAGTTATATGACTATTATTCTTATTATGTTTTGTTATTGGTTCATTTAACACATATAAATCATCTTCATTTTGTATGAATGGCTCTTGTCCTGATGAATAATTATAAGATCTATCTAATATTACTACTACTACAAAAGTAACCATAAATGCCATAACTGTAACTGCCATAACATTTTTCCATATATTTTTATAATTTATTTTACGTTTATAGTTTTCAAATAACGTTCTTTGTGCTTTCTCAGTCAGTATTCTTATTTCTTCATTATCTAAATTAGGTATATCTTCTTTGAAAAATATTTCTTCTTCTAAAGTTAACAGATCGTCTTCTTTTATTTCATTTATTAACTTCTTAAGTTCTTTATTTTCCATCTACTATTACCTCTTTTTCTATTATATTTTTTAACTTTAGTCTACATCTGCACAGTGTATTTTGTACTGTGCTTATGCTTTCTCCATATTTTTCTGCTATTGTCTCTATGTCATAGTTCATAATATAGTTTAAGTAAAAATACGTTTTATCTGGATTTTTAAAACTTTTTATAATATTGACAACTTCTTTTGATCTTTCAGAATTATTCTTTTCTTCCTCTATTACAGCCTCTTGTTTTTCATCTTTATGCTCTAGCCTGGATTTATACTCCATAGCTGTCTTCTTTGATTTTTTTAAAATAAAAGTTTTAAAACTTATTTTTTCTCTATCAATTTCATAAATATCATTCCAAATATTTGAAAATGTATTTTTCATGCATTCTTCTATATTTTCTTGGCTACCATTATCCCCTATTACAGTTGATATTATATAATATATATTTTTAGCATAACTATTTATCAATAGGTTTAATCCCATATTATCCCTATCTTTTATTTTCCTTATAATCTTATTATCCATGTATAACCTCGCCCCATTTTTATATTAAATATTTTACCATAAAAATTATCATAAATTTAATATTGTTTTGTATATTTAAATTATAATTGAAAATATTAAAAATAGGTAAAATAAAATAAAATATATATAAAAAGTCTTCATTTTTATAATTTAATATAAAGGAAACTTTCTATATATATTTTATTTTATTCAAAATTTCATTTAATTTTTTATTTACAGTAGTTGCAACATCTTATATAGTATAATTTCCATATCTATCAAACTTAATTTCAAAATATTCTCCAATTATTTCAACTTTTTCTTTTTTCATAATATTTTTTATTGCAGCGCAAGACATATAAACCTCTTCTAAATTTTTAGTATTATCTATAATAACTAATTTTATGTCTTCAATATTTCTTTTTCCACAAATTTTTACACAGGCTTTAAATACATATTTGTCATTATCAAGTACTACTGGTAGTTTTACACTATTAGGCTCTGTAGAGGTTATTGCATTTAAATATGTAGCTTCTAAATCTAATTTGTTGTAAAATTTCTTAGATATAAAATCTGCAAGTCCCATACCATTTCCGTTTCCATCAGATTTGTAACTTAAATTTAAAAGTCCTAATTTTATAGTATTTGGACCTCCACTCGCTGCATTTGTATGAAATCGACCTATTATATTAGTATCCATACCAGTTCCGCTTATGTTTTTTCCTATTTCTTTCACTATCAAAACATCAATATTATCTAAATAAATTTGTGGCATTAGCTTTATTGACTTTTGCAGAATCTTAGGTTCTTCTTTTAAAATTTCTTCTTTATGTAGAACAAAAATTTCTGCAACTTCATCATACCCATTTTCTATAGTTGCAATTCCACAAATTATATTTAATTTTTCTATTCCAACTTTACCAACTGCAACTATGTTTTTAGCCATATTTTCATACCTTAAAGAATGTGTCATATCGGCTCCTTTTCTTTTAGCCAATCCTATAGCCAGCATTTTTACTAATCCGCTTTCATACTCACCTCTAAAAGATGTATGCATTTTTATTCTATTTAATAATATTATTCCATCTGCTTCATATGCGTTTTTGTCTATATATACTGGAATCTCTTTTTCTGTTTTTCCGATTTCTACGACTTCCATAGAAGATAATATAGGAGCCCCTACACTTTTTTCTGTTATGCCTAGCTTTTCTAGCATTTTTTCTTGTCCTTTTGCAGCTCCTCCTCCATGGCTTCCCATAGATGGAACTATAAATGGGTGACCTCCATTTTCTTTTACAAAGTCTACTACTATTTTCATTAATTCTTTGTAATTACTTATTTCTCTGCTACCACCAGTAATAGCAATTTTTAAATCTTTTTTAATTTTATCTTTTACGTTTTTTTGAATTAATAATTTATGTAAGGTACCTTCTACATCTTCTAGCTTAGTTTTATCAAAACTTTGCTTGACCTTCGTAACTTTAGGTATTTGGATTTCATCTAGTATTTCATTAATGGCAGACATACACTCCTCCTTTTTTTAAAATAACTATCTCAAAATATAAATATTTTATTTCGAGATAGCTATTTTTTAATAAACTTTATCTATATTTTTTGTAGCTATAACATCTACTTCTAAATTAAGCAAATTTACTTTTACTACATCCCCAATTTTTACTGGTGCTTCTACTTCTAGTTTTTTAATTTCTTTCATTGCCTCAAAAATTTTTTCTTTGGGAATACTTTTATTTAGTCTAACACTAACTAACTGTAAATCTCCATTTTTAACTTTTACAGATGTTGCTATATTTCTTTGAGGATTTGTTAACTCTTGTTCTACGTATTCTTTACCTTTTTTACAAAGAGCACCATCTAAACTCTTTATTGTTTTACCATCTAATTCTACCTCTATTTCACATCCATTAGGACATATAATACAAGTGTATTCTTTTATCATCTCACTACCACCTTTAAATCACTCATAGACTGTATATCTTCTTTATTTATTTTAATTTGTATCATTTCTGCTGGTATTGCCTTTTTCATTGTAATTGATTTTATTATATTATCATCTTGTAATAATTCTATAACACAATTTTTATAGGGCTTTTTAACTCTTAAGGATAAGTTAAAGTCTTTTTCTCCACTTATTTTTTGTGGTATAGTATGGCTTATGTTCTTATCAGTATTTATTTTTATTTTACATTCCTTTAATTTATTTCCTTTTATATATTGAGACGCTTCTATTGCTAATCTTTCACCTTCTATTGAAACAAAATCTACTAAATCATGTACTTGAAGTACATTCCCTGCTACAAATATACCTTCTACACTAGTTTGATAATTTTCATCAACTATAGCTCCTTTTGTTCTCTCATCTAACTCTACACCTGCTTTTAAAGATAGTTCATTTTCTGGGATCAATCCTACTGATAATATTAAAGTATCACATTCATAATATTTTTCAGTACCCTTTATTATTTGCATATTTTTATCAACCTGGCTTACTGTTATTCCCTCTAGCCTTGATTTGCCTTTTATATTGGTTACGGTATGACCTAAGTATAGAGGTATGTTATAATCATTTAAACACTGTTCTATATTTCTAGGTAATCCACTGGCATAAGGAAGTATTTCAAAAACTGCTTCTACCTTTGCACCTTCTAGGGTCATACGTCTTGCCATTATTAATCCTATATCTCCTGAGCCTAATATCACTACTTTTTTTCCAATCGTAATATTATGTAAGTTTATATAAGATTGAGCTACTCCTGCTGTATATACTCCTGATGGTCTTGTTCCCGGTATGCTTATTGCCCCTCTAGTTCTTTCTCTACAGCCCATAGTCAAAATTACAGCCTTAGCTTCATACTCTTTAAGTCCATCTTTAGATACAGATATTACTTTTTTATCTTTTGTTACATCTATTACAGTTGTATTTGTTATATATTCTATATTCTTCAAATTTACTTCATCTATAAATCTTTGAGCATATTCTGGTCCACTTAAGGTTTCTTTAAATCTAGTAAGACCAAATCCATCATGTATACATTGTCTAAGTATTCCACCTAGTTTTTTTTCTCTTTCAAGTATTATTATGTCATTTATACCACATTTATATAGTTTTACCGCTGCTGCAAGACCTGCTGGTCCTCCCCCTACTATTACTACATCTTTTTTAATAATCATTATACTCTCACCTTCCCTACAAACATATTAGAGTCTTTTCTAGAGTATAAAATATCTTCTTCTTTTTTACCTTTTTCTTCTTTTATAAGTTGTGCTATTCTAGTTTGACAATATCCACCTTGACATCTACCCATCATTGCTCTAGTTCTGTATTTTATGCCTGTTACAGTATCCACTCCTAGAGGATTATTTATAGCTTGTAAAATTTCTGCCTTAGTTATAGTTTCACATCTACAAATAATTTCACCATAATTAAAATTTTCTTCTATTAGTTTTCTTTTTATTTCTAAGCATTGTTCACTAAAATTTATTATTCCTTTTCTTTTTCCATTGAAATTAATATTTGCTTCTACCTTTTCTTTTTCTTTGATTAATTCTACTACGTATTTTGCAATAGGAACTGCACTTGTAAGCCCTGGCGATTCTATTCCAACTAAGTTTATGCTATTTGGTATATCTTCTCTTGTTTCTATAATAAAATCTGCATATCCACCTTTCTCTTTGCTAACTAATTTAGGTCTGATTCCTGAAAAGTTTCTTATGAAATGTTCTCTTTTAATATGTGGAAATATTCTTCCTCCATCTTCAATTAATAAGTCCATAGTTTCTTTAGTTACAGAATAATCGTCTTTTTCTTCAACATACTCGCTACTTGGTCCTATAAATACATTTCCATCTACAGATGGTGTAAGATGTATTCCTAGCCCACCTGCCTTTGGATTTGGAACAGGATAAGCTGGCATTTCTAAATATTTGCCAACTTTTTGATCTAGTATAAAATATTCACCTCTACAAGGGTAAATTGTGTACTCATCTATGCCTAGCATTTTTGCAATTTTGTCACTATTAAGGCCCGCACTATTTATTATCCACCTCGATTTATATACACTTTTTCTTGTTTCAATTTGATAAATATCATCTACTCTTTTTATTCCAATTACTTCATTATCTAAATAAAAATGCACCCCATTTTCCTTTGCATTTTCTGCCATTGCGATTGTGTATATAAAAGGATTTAGTATTCCTGTTGTTGGAGAGTACATTGCAAAGTTTCCATCAACATAAGGAGCAAGCTCTTTTATTTTATTTTGGTCAATAATTTCTAAGCCTTCTATTCCATTAGACTCTCCTTGTTGTTTCATTTGCATTAATTTTTCTTTATCTTCCTCTGTAAACCCTACTACTAGCTTTCCAGTTCTTTTAAAAGGAATATTTAATTCTTTCGCTAGTGTATCAAAATTTTTATTCCCATCTACACAAAATTTTGCCATTAATGAGCCTGGTTTATTATTAAAACCTGCGTGTAGTACTCCTGAGTTTCTTCCACTAGTTTCACAGCATACGTCTAATTCTTTTTCTAATACCCCTACTTTTAGTTTGAATCTAGACATTTCTCTGGCAATAGCACTGCCTACAACTCCAGATCCGATTATTATTACATCATATATAGATTTCATTTACTCGCCCCCATTTAATTAAAAAATAACTAGCATAATTTCTAATGTCCGTATTTACTTTAGAATACTTACATTTGTATATAATCTTATACAATATTTATGCTATTAAGCTAAGATAAAAGTACATTTTTAACCATAATAAAAGACCTAAAATATAGGCCTTTATTACTCTAAATATACATATTTATTTCTTCCTTTTTGTTTAGCTTCATACAAAGCATCATCTGATTTTTCAATATAAGATTTATAGTATTTGTTTGAACCAACCTTAGCTGTAGTTATTCCTGCACTTAAAGATACTCTGTCACTAATATCAGAATATTCATGTCTTATATTAAGTTCATATATATTTTTAATTAATTTTTCTATTAAACTTATCGCTTGTACTCTGCCTGTATTTAGCATAATTAAAGTAAATTCTTCTCCTCCATATCTAGCTAAAAAATCTGATTCTCTGCATGAATTTTCAATACATTTAGCTACTTTTTCTAACACTATATCTCCTTGAACGTGTCCATAATTATCATTATATTTTTTAAAGTAATCTATATCTATCATAACAAAGGAGATTGGCATTTCTGTTTTTTGATAGGTACTCCAATTATTTTTTAAATATTCTTCTAATGCTCTTCTATTTGGTATTTTAGTTATACAATCAGTTTCACTTAAATCTTTGAACATTTTATTTAATCTATTTGTTTCTTTGTTTTTCTTATAAATAAGACTGCTAATCAACCCCACTATCATAATAATTAATATTAATATTAATGATATTAGTTTCATTCTAGTTTTTCCTAGCTCTAATTTAGATATTTTTTCTAAATTCTCTTTAGTTTCAAATTTTTCTATAAGATATTGTGTATATTGCTTTTCTTGGTTATGTTTTGCTTGTTTTTTTAGTTCATTACTTTTTTCTAAGTATTCCATTGCATTTTCATAATCACCAAGAGCTTTGTATTCCAAGTAAATCCTTTCATTATATAAATCTTTGTAATAAAATAAATTTCTTTCGTTAGATAGTATTTGTGCTTTTTTATGATATTCTAAAGTCTTTGTATATTCACCAAGTTTATAATAGGCATCTCCATATTCTTCTAACAGTTTAATATCAAAATCATAGTAATTAAAATCACTAGAATTTTTATACCTTTTTGATGCTAAATCTAATAAACTTAGTGCTTTCAATGGATTATTTAAATTTGTTTCTAGATCTGCTCTATTAACATACATATATGTCGTGGCATCTTGTTTTAAACTACCTTCCTTTTGTTTCTTTACATTCGTTTCTAACCTTTTTAAACATTTCTCTGCATTTTCATACTCTTCAATTTTAATATATGCTTCTGATAAGTTCAGTAATATATAAGATTTAACTTCAGCATCTTTATAAGAATTATCTAAGTTATATTCTAATGATTTGTTTAAATATTTTATTGCTTCAGTATAGTTTTGTGTAAATAAATAATCAACTCCTATTTCTGAAGATATATCTACTACTTTATTTCTTAATTTTTTCTTATTTGCTATTTCTAAAGCTTCTAATTTACAATTAATTGACTGTATCTCTTTTTCTTCATACCAATAAAACATTCCTAAGTTTAAATATACATCTTCTATCTCATTATAATTTATATTTTTTGCTAATTTTAAAGTTTCTTCCATTATTTTTACAGACTCATCTTTCCTTCCTGGAATATCATATAAGTCGCTACTTCTCCATGTGTTTAACCTAACTATTTCTTCTTTGGTATATTCTTTTTCACAGATTTCTATAGAATTTTGAAATGCATCTTCTGATTTTTTATATTCTTTTTGTCGTATGTACACTCTACTTAACTCGTAGTATACTCTCGCTTTCATTTCAGAATTTGTGTTATTTTTAAAATAACTAATTGATTTATTAAACTTTTCAGTAGCCTCAGAGTATTTATTATTTATAAAATCTATATAACCTAAAATAAAATTACACTTTGATAAAATGGCACTATCTTTAGTCTCTCTTAATACACTAATTACTATCGTATTTGTTTTTTCTATTTTATCTTGTGTAAAATCCTCTAACTCATAAGACATAGTTTCTGCTAATATATTTTCTATTTCAATACTTGATACTTGCGAACCAACTTCAAGCTTACTTGTTTTTTGTAAAATATAAAAATTTCCAAACATTAAAGTCATCACAATTATTATTAATGCAATTAATTTTGTATTTTTTTTCATATTCCTCTCTCCAATATAACTTAACTTTTTATTTTATATATACAACATTATCTTTCATAGAATATTTACTATATATTATAATTTATATTTTTTTATTTTTTTGTAGAAAATTGTTTTTCTGTCGTTATATATTTTTATTTTTGTAATATGTTTTTGTTTTTATAATATATTTCACTTAATTTAGCTGTTTTTTGTATAATAATATTTCTATTTAAAGCTTTCGTTGTTTTTAGTTAATTGTTTTTATATACTTATTCTTAGTTAATATTTTTTAATTATTTACTTAAACTTTAGAAATGTGGTGACTTAATATTTATGCAAAATCTAATTTTATCTTTTAATGTAGTCCTTCCTCTATTCATTATAATGTCTCTAGGATATTTTATTAAAAAACTTAAAATGTTTAATGAAACTACTTTGGCAACAATGAATTCTATTACATTTAAAGTATTTTTACCTACATTATTATTTTATAATGTTTATAATACAGATTTTAAAACTTTATTTAATCCTCAATTAATTATTTTTACGTCTATTAGTGTACTAACTATATTTGGATTCCTATGTATACTTATTCCCTTTATAGAAAAAGACAATAAAAAGCGAGGAGTAATTATCCAAGCTATATTTAGAAGTAATTTTGTGATTTTTGGAATACCTGTTGCTACATCCTTATTTGGTGAAAATGCAACTGGTGTTGCCTCTATGCTAATTGCTGTAATAGTTCCTCTATTTAACATACTGTCGGTAATAATTCTTGAAGTATACCGCGGCGGTAAAATAGATACTAAGAAAATTTTTAAAGGAGTTATCTCAAATCCGCTTATTATAGCTGCTGCTTTTGGATTAATCCTTATTTATTTAGATATTAAACTTCCAAGTCCAATTGAGAAATCAGTTAGTGATATTTCTAAAATAGCTACGCCTCTAGCTTTAATATTATTAGGTGGATCTTTCAAATTATCCCAATTTAAGAAATATGGAAGAGAAATTTTTATAGGTGTTATAGGTAGGCTAGTTATAGTACCTAGTGTAGTTATCCCATTAGCTATTTACTATGGCTTTAGAGATATAGAACTTACTTGTCTTTTGTCTGTATTTGCTTCTCCTACTGCAGTAGCTTCGTTTACTATGGCTCAGCAAATGGATGGAGATAGTGATTTAGCTGGACAAATTGTAGTATTCACTTCTGGACTTTGTGTCCTTTCAGTATTTTTATGGATATTTATTTTAAAAGAATTGACGCTAATATGATTTCTTAAAATGTAAAAAGCTAGGTTTAACCTAGCTTTTTACACATCCTATTCCTAAAACATTTGGTCCTGAGTGGCACGCTACACAAGAACCTATTTGGAATGTATATACATTTTCAGGTTTTAATTCTTCTTTAACTCTTTCAACGAACTTATCTTTTGCTTCTATATCATCTCCGAAACCAACATATACATCTTTGTCTGAGAAATCATCTCCAACTTCTTCTTTTAAAGATTCTATTAATTTAGGAATTATTTTTTTACTTCCTCTTACTTGATTTTTTTGTTTAACTAATCCGTCTTCTATTTTTAATATAGGCTTTATACTAAGTAAAGTTCCTAAAGCAGCTTTTGTTCCAGAGATTCTTCCTCCTTTAAAAAGGTAATCTAAAGAATCTACTGAAAAGTAAACCTCTACTTTCTCTCTGTACTCTTCTAATTTCATTATAATTTCATTTATATCTTTACCTTCTTTAACCATTTCGCCTGCTTTTTCAATTAACATTCCTCCACCTATACTTAAGCTATAAGTGTCAAATATATGAATATCTCCTTCAATATCATTTTTAGCAAGCATTGCAGATTGATAAATCCCAGATGCTGCTGATGAACCAGCCATATACAATACTGTTTTACCTTCTTTTATATGTTTTTCAAAAACTTCTTTATAAGTTATATAAGTTATTTGTGAAGTAGATGGCATGCTTTCAGAGCTTCTTAGTAATTTATAAAAATCATCTCCATCTATATCTACTCCTGCTTTATACTCTTTTCCTTCAAAAATCATTGTTACAGGTAATACCTCTATATTATATTTCTCAATTGCTTCTTTTAAAACATCATTCATTGAATCACAAATTATTTTAATGTTGCTCATTTTTATAGACTCCCTTTTCTAGTTATACCATATCAAATAGTGTACTTCAAAAAATGAAAAAATTATTAAAAATATTATTATTTATATAATGTCCTTTACTAGATGATTTTAGGTACGCTTTTTAAGTATTTCTATTATAACATATATTTTCAGTTATTTTGTCGAAAAATAAATTCTCTACATACTTAATGATAGAGATTTTAATATTTTTCCTACGTAAAATATTAATTCATTTTACAAACTATATTTTTAAATATAAGTTCTAATTATTTTTATTTTGTTATATATTTAAGTAAATTCAAAAATATCTCTAGGAGGCATGTCTAATTGAGCAAAAAACCATACACCTATCCAACTAAGTTATTTAAAGTCTACGTTAATAATGGATTCTATTCTAATACTCAGAGTAGTTTTCAAAGTCCAGAAATCTTTTACACTTATACAGATTTAACTGCCTTAGAACTTTCCAACTATCTAATAGATAATAAATATATAATACTTTCAAATGAATGTCTAAAAAAACATACTCTAGTACCTACTCTTCAAATACTGTATATCGAAGAAATATCCCATATAAATACTGATGGAGAAAGAATTTATTTATTTGATGGGCAACGAGATTATAAGTTTAAATCCGACAGTACCCTTGCTTACAAACTTTTTACAACTGTTGAATAAACAATATTCTTTACTGATTTATTTTTTTCAAAGTAAATTACAAAAAGTAAACTAAGGCTACTTAATCTTAAAGCCTTAGCTTACTCTTTTGCAACATGCTTAATCATGTATTACATAAATTTTGTATTCTATCTCGCTTTGCAAAGTAGTCTTTTATTTTATATAATTAACCGTATTTTCTCTTCTTTGTGGAGCTTTTTGATTTTCATTTTGTTTATATCCAAATGCAACTGCATGTAATGGTTTATAATTTTCTGGTATTCCTAGTTTTTTAGAATATTCTTTTATCTTTTCTTTATCTCCCTTGAACAATTGTGATGAATATCTTTATTTTGTACTACTTTGACATTCTCGCCCATAGCTAAAGCTAGGGGATTCATTGAGATTAGCAAGTGATTAAATCGAAGTCTATTTCTAGTATCGAAGTATGACCTCACCATAGGGGCTATGTCATTAGCCCTTCCTAAATCAGACCATCT
>NZ_JBOFOR010000223.1:0-6436 GCF_051659545.1 Romboutsia sp.
TACCACCTTCTCTATTAGACTTTACTATATACCCTTTCATACCTGATAAAACACCAGCTAAAAATCCATGATAAAAGTTTTCGTAAGCATCATTAAAGCTAATAGTTTCTAATAATAAATTTCCTAGTTCTATTTCAAAGTTTTCAGGATCTTTGTTTATAAGAGATTGAAATAATTGTTTTCTATCACAAAGGTTTATTTTCTCATCAAATAATTTAAGTATTTTAGTTCTGAAGATATATTTTACTTCTTTATTTGGAATGGCTAATTCTACAAATCTATTTTCTTCTTCATCCATTCTTTCGCTAATCTTTTTGAAATATCCAGTAAAGAACATAAAGTTCCACAAGTTGTCCATAGTGTCATATACTTCATCATAGGTTATATCTTCGTGAATAGGCTTTTCTATAGTTTTACCTTCTATTAAGGCTTCTATTTCACCCTTAGTTTTATCATCAGCTCTTTCTATTAAGCTTTTGACTATACTATTTGAGCTAGTATTTGCCCAATATGAAGTTGGAAATACCTTTGGATTAATTACTATATCTTTTACAAATCGTACCACACTCCAAGGATTATATACATTTGCTTCTCCAAATGTATATCCGTTGTACCATTCTTTAATTACTTCATATTCATCTGGTATTGAGTAATCTTCACATATTTTTTCTACTTCTTGGTTTGTAAATCCAAAGTATTCGTCATAGGATTTGTTTAATATAGATATTATCTCTAAATTGTTAAGTCCTGTGAATATACTTTCTTTTGAAATACGTAAGCATCCAGTAATTACAGCAAACTCTAAGGCTGTATTTGTCTTAAGTGCTGATTCAAATAAAGACCTAATGAAATCAATCATTTCTTCATAGAACCCTTTAAAGAATGAATTTTCTAATGGTACGTCATATTCATCGATTAAAATAATAACTTTTTTATTAAAATGTTTTTCAAGGCATCTACTTAGCAATTCTAGAGATTTTGCGTAATCTATATCTCTTGCATTTCTGTTTAATATATTTAAATAAGCCTGTTTTTCTCCGTCTGATAGTTTGTCCTCTTTTAGAATGTATCTATGTCTTGTGTATTCTTTTATAATTTCATCTATTATTGATTCATTCGCCATTTTAAATGTAGGTTGTTTTCCTGACTTTAAAGAAATGTTAATTACAGGATACTGCCCCATATAACTTAAATATTTATCCTCTTGGTTCATTATGTTCAATCCATCGAATAGATAAGTATTATCTTTCTTACTTCCATCAAATTCATTATGCTCATCTTCAAAATAATACTGTAGCATACTCATATTTAAAGTTTTACCAAATCTCCTTGGTCTTGTAAACAAGTTCACATCTGCTTTATTATCTATCAAATCCTTTATAAGTAATGTTTTGTCTATAAAATAATAACCTCTTGTTATTAATTTTTCAAAATTATCTATACCTATTGGTAGTGGCTTTCTCTCCATAGTTTTACCTCCTTTAGTTGTACTCATATATATATTATATCCAACCTTCAAATATAGTACAACTACACTCCTCTTTATTGTAAAAAGGACCCTATTTGTATAGAGTCCTTTCTAATTTATATATTATACAACTTCTTTATTCTCAAACTGGCTATTGTAAAGATTTGCATAGAATCCATTAGATGCTAAAAGCGCCTTATGATTTCCTTGTTCTACTATATCTCCATCATTCATAACAAGAATAGTATTAGCATCTCTAATAGTTGATAATCTATGTGCTATTATAAAACTAGTTCTACCTTCCATTAGGTTCTCCATAGCTTTTTGTATAAGCACTTCTGTACGAGTATCTACTGAACTTGTAGCTTCATCTAATATAAGTATCTTAGGGTTAGCAAGTATTGCTCTTGCTATTGTAAGTAACTGCTTTTGCCCTTGAGATATATTGTTTGCTTCTTCATTTATCACCATGTTATATCCACCTGGTAGAGTTTTTATAAAGTGGTGAGCGTGAGCAAGTTTAGCCGCTTGTATTACTTCTTCATCAGTAGCATCAAGTCTACCGTATCTTATATTTTCCATTATACTTCCACTAAATAACCAAGTATCTTGAAGTACCATCCCAAAGGTTCTTCTTAAGTCGCCTCTACTAAAGTCTTGTATGTTATGGTCATCTATTAATATTTGACCACTGTTTACATCATAGAATCTCATTAATAGTTTTACTATTGTAGTTTTTCCTGCTCCTGTTGGTCCAACTATTGCTACTTTTTGACCTTGCTTTATGTCTATAGAGAAATTATTTATTATTGTTTTGTCTTCGTTGTATCCAAAGTTTACATCTTTAAAGCTTACTTTTCCTTGTAAATCACTTGTATCTACTGGATTTTCTACTTCCACTATTTCTTCTTCTTCTTCTAAGAATTCAAATACTCTTTCTGCTGCAGCTGCTGTTGCTTGCATTATATTTGCTATTTGAGCAGTTTGAGCTATTGGCTGCATAAAGTTTCTACTATATTGTATGAAAGCTTGTATATCACCTACTGTTATAGCTTTTTGAATAGCTAAGTATCCACCAAGTATTGCTACTACTACATATCCTAGGTTTCCTATAAATGTCATAACTGGCATCATAAGCCCTGATAAGAACTGAGATTTCCAAGCTGTATTGTATAGTGTTTCGTTTAACTCATCAAATTCTTCTATAGCCTTTTCTTCTCTGTTGAATGCTTTTACTATAGTATGACCACTATAGATTTCTTCTATATGCCCATTAGTATGACCTAAGTATTCTTGTTGTTTTCTGAAAAATACTTGTGATTTTTTAACTATAACCATCATGAATACCATAGAAAGTGGTATAACTACTAAGGTTCCTATTGTCATAGTAAGACTTATTGATAACATCATTATAAGTACACCTATAATAGTTGTAATGGCTGTTATCATTTGTGCTAGTATTTGTTGTAGGTTGTTGCTTATTGCATCTACATCATTTGTCACTCTTGATAATACTTCCCCATGAGACATTTTATCAAAGTATTTAAGTGGCATAAGGTTGATTTTTTCACTTATTTCTTTTCTTAATTGATAAGACACTTTTTGTGATATATCAGATGTAATAAACCCTTGAATAAATGAAAATACTGCACTTATTGCATATAATATGGCTAAAGTAGTTAAAATTTTACCTATATAAGTAAAGTCTATTCCTCCACCACTTGTTCCCGCTACTTTTTCTACTAATCCTTCAAATATTTCTGTTGTAGCGTTCCCTAATATTTTAGGACCTGCTATAGAAAATATAGAACTTCCTATTGCAAATATTAATACTACTAGCATAGCTATTTTAAATGGTTTTAGGTGGTTAAGAAGTTTTTTCATAGTACCTTTGAAATCTTTGGCTTTTGCATCATTTAGCATATTTCCCATAGGTCCACCCCCACCTGGTCCTTTCATTTTTACTTTTCTTTGATTACTCATTGTCTAGCTCCTCCTTTGATAACTGGGATAGTGCTATTTGGTTATATACTTCACAGTTTTTGATAAGTTCTTTATGAGTACCATGACCTACTATTTTTCCTTCATCTAATACTAGGATTTGGTCTGCATTCATAATTGTACTTATTCTTTGAGCAACTATAATAACTGTTGCATCTTCTGTTTGTGATTTTAATTCTCTTCTAAGTGCTGCATCAGTTTTTAAATCTAATGCTGAGAAACTATCATCAAAGATGTACAGTTGAGGTTTTTTAGCTAATGCACGAGCAATTGATAGTCTTTGTTTTTGACCACCAGATACATTTGTACCACCTTGTGCTATTTCACTTTTATATCCTTCTTCTTTTTTATCTATAAACTCTGTAGCTTGAGCTATGTGGGCTGCAGCTTTTACTTCTTCTTCACTTAAGTTTACATTAGAGTATTTAATATTACTTTCTATAGTTCCACTAAATAGTACTCCTTTTTGAGGTACATATCCTATTTCTTCTCTAAGTTTGGTTTGTTTGATGTGTCTAATATCTACACCATTTATTAGTATTTCACCATCTGTTACATCATAGAATCTAGGTATTAGGTTTACTAAAGTAGATTTACCACTTCCTGTACTACCTATAAATGCAGTAGTTTGACCTGGCTTTGCTATAAAGCTAATCTTACTTAGTACATCATCTTCTGCATTAGGATATTTAAATGATACATTGTTAAATTCTACTATACCTTTTTTATCATTGTTAAATTCTTTTTCTGTTTCAGGATCTTCTATTTCATAGTTAGTAACTAATATTTCGTTAATACGTCCTGCAGATACTGAAGCACGTGGTATAACTACTGATAACATTGATATAAATAAGAATGCCATTATTATTTGCATTGTGTATTGTATAAACGCCATCATATCTCCAACTTGCATACTACCTGCATCTATTTGGTTTGCTCCTACCCATACTATAAGTACTGTTATAAGGTTCATTATAAGCATCATAGCTGGCATCATTATTGTCATTACTCTATTTATAAAGGTTGATGTTTTTCTTAGTTCTGTATTAGTTTCATCAAATCTAGCTTCTTCTTTATTTTGAGTACTAAATGCTCTAATAACTAACATACCATTTAGCATTTCACGAGTTACTAGATTCAATTTATCTACTAATTGTTGTATTACCTTAAATCTCGGTATAGCTAAACTAAATAATACAACTACTATAGATAATATACCTATAACTGCAACTCCTATTATCCATGCCATAGATGTGTCTGTTTGAAGAACTTTTATTATTCCTCCTATTGCAAGTATCGGAGCATAAAATACCATTCTAACAAGCATTACCATAACTGTTTGTATTTGATTTATGTCATTAGTACTTCTAGTTATAAGTGATGCTGTTGAAAATTTATCAAATTCTCCATTAGAAAACCCTACTACTTTTCTAAATACATCTTTTCTCATATTTTTACCCATACCTGCTGCTATTTTTGCTCCTAAGAACCCTACTATAACAGTGGCAGCCATACTAATAAGAGCTATACCTAACATTTTAGCGCCCGACGTAAGTATATATTTAGTTTGAATTTTTTCAGTATTTACACCTATTTTTTTATATTCACCTTTAGCGTATTCTATTGCACCTTGTTCAATTATACTATCTTCTATATTATCAAATTCTGAATCTATTTTGTCTTTTATACCATTTACTTGCTGCGTTGGCATATTTTCAAGTGCTGTAAATATGTCTACTCCTTTAGGCAATTTCATCTGTTCATCTAGTTTTCCTGATTCTAATGCCATTACTATCATAGCAGGCTTTGCTATAATTTTGTTTAGTTCCTCTATTGTTGCTTCATCTTTAGTATTTAACTCATACAACGGTTCATTTTTTAGTTTATAATCTGATTTGTCTTTTTCTATTAGTGTATAATTTTCTTCGATTTTACTTATATCTTTATCATTCATAAATAACTTTAGTTTATCTAAAGAACCTTTGCTTAATACACTCGGTATTGGATTTTCTATTCCTCCTTGTTGTATACCTACATTGATTATATTCGATGTATAATCCGGTAGGGATAAGTCACAAGTGGCTTGCACTATTAATAAGATAATAACTGCAAATATTGATGCTAAAAACGGTTTAAAATATCTTGTGATTTTAAACATGCCTCTTCCCCCTTCACTTATATGTAATTTTTGTAATATTTCTTACATATTAATTATAAAATGTTGTATAATAATAATTAGTTATATTTTTTAATACTTATACTTTTTAACTATTATACTTTTTAATTATATGCTTTTTTATGGAAAAGTCAACCAAAAAAAGTTTTTGAAATATGTTAATTTTTTCTAATCTAAATGGAGGATAATATTATGAATAATGACAAGCTAGAGCTTATCATTTCTGACTTTATTTCTATAATGCCTTTGTTTCAAAAAAAGCTAATAAAACAAGGTTGTGGTTTTGATCATAATGCTAGATTTAACCACTCTCAGTTTCAAATTATGTTGGTTTTAAAAGAACAAGGTGAATGCCCTATTTCTGATGTAGCCAAGAGGCTATTGATTTCTACACCTAATATGACCAAGCTTTTAAATAAGCTAATTGATGAAGGTATGATTAATAGAGTTCATGATAATAAAGACAGAAGGATTGTAAATATAAGTTTAACTGATGAGGGTAATAAGTTCTTAGATGAAAGATTCAATTTAGTTAAGATATCTATGAAGGGTAATTTATCTAGTCTGTCTAATAATCAAATAGACAAGCTTTATGATTCTTTAAGTACTCTTAAGGACGTTCTATCTGAGATAAAAACTTCTGAATAGGTAGCCTAATCGAGTAGGAAAAACTCGGGGTAATTAATCCCGAGTTCAGACCTCTCACAGAACCGTACGTGCGGGCCTCGCATACGGCTCCTGATAAATTTTAGTTGCTACATCTGTAGCAATACAAAGTATTAACTTTTACT
>NZ_JBOFOR010000224.1:0-39434 GCF_051659545.1 Romboutsia sp.
TATCTCCTTATTATTATTTACTACTGACTCTATTATATAACATCTTTTTATGAAAATCAAAAATAACCTAACGGTAGGCTTACATCCTCCACCTCCTACGGTGAGGAAGAGGAATTTCGCCTTATTAGGTTAAATTTCACTTATAAGGGTATTAATTAAATATCATTATATGGAGGTACACAAAATGAACAATAATACTTACAACTTTGATTACTATATGGAAAAATTAATGAATCATATATATGAACAAAAACTTTATAAGTTAGCTTATGAATTAGATGTCAATACAATTACTAATACTGATTCAAGTAAATTTAACGAACTTATCGATTCAATTATTAATAATGGTCTAATCTTAGATCTAAATGTAGAAAATATAATAAAGAATTATATCGAATCTTCTGATGAAGGTTATTTTTTTAGAAAGTCTATCGCTATAGAAAAAAATTACTTATACCCTATCTTATATGATATAAATGGTGACCCTAAAAAAGACTACAATTATACTTCTGCCTTAATTACACTATGGAAAAATGATATGGATGAATTATTCATAGATGAAGTCTACAGTAGATTCACAAAAGATTCTTTTATTAAATTTGTAAAAATTAACTTTAACAATTTATTAGATAATATTATATCTTACGTGGAAAATATAAAAGCATCAAATAGAATATCTATTAAATGCAATAATAAAGATGATCTTTTAGATACTATGAAGGTTATGATATTAAATAATTCTCTAAACCTGGATTGGGCTGAATTTTTAGTTGATATGGACCGCCTAAGAAATGAAATGCTTTCTTTTGCAGGAAATTTAAGCCTATATAGTGAGTTTGAAAAACTTGAAGATGACACTAAATATTGTTTAGATAAACACTGTAAATATAATTCGGAACAACTATTCAATGTTTTAACTAAGGATAAAAATTTCATATGGGAAGATGGTTTTGGATTATCTTCAAAATAATAAATGGGGGGCTTATTGCCCCCCATTTAAATTGAATAAATATAATATTTATTTATTTTCTAATCTTTCATATAAATCTACAAACTCTTCAGCTAACATTTGATAGTTCATAGTTGTCATTAAATGATCTTGTGCATGAACTAAAATTACACTCATGTCAGTTTTATTTCCATTTGCTTCATTTTGAATTAATTCTGTTTGGAATCTGTGAGCCTTTACCATTACCTCTTTTGATTCCTTTAGTTTTGCTCTCGCCTCTTCTATATTACCTTTTTTAGCTTCAGCTATCGCTTCAAAAGCTATTCCTTTTGCTTCTCCTGCAAATCCTATTATATTAAATGATAATTCAAATATTTTTTCATCCATCTTATTTTCCTCCTAAATTTCCTTGTAGTTGCATAAATTAAAGTTTTTTCCCACAAACTCTTTTATTTTCTCAGATGTCAGTATACTGTATTCCTTTGTTCTAGGTATAGCATAAGATGTTGACCCTAAAATAAATTCGTCTAAATATGCAGGATGGCTCATTATATCTACAACCTCATATTTTTTTAATTCTTCTATATTATTTTCAAAATACTCATATCCTACATTATCTCCATAGAAAGTCTCTACCATTGGGATTATTTTTGAATACTTTAAGTCGTATTCGAAACCACCTCTAATAGGTAATTCATACTTTTCGACTATTCTTTCAATTACTGGTTGAAGACTTTTTAATGTATGAACATGATGATGACTATCAAGATGAGTTATTTCAGTCTTAGCTTTTACTTTCTCTATTTGAGCGCAAAACTCTTGATATATTTCTTCTAAATCCATTTTTTCAATGTCTTCATTTGTTATTCTTTTAAAGAACATTCCATTTCCGTCTATAATAGTTTTTAATCCACCTAATACAGGCTTATAACAACTAAGTGTCATATGAACCCCACAACCAAGACCTTTGTTTTCTTTTAAAAGCTCCATTGCATGCTCAAAACCTGGCATATTCGCCATTGTAGTAGTTGATCTTACTATTCCATTCTTGAAGGCAGAAATAATTCCGTAATTTACTGATTCACAGTACCCAAAATCATCTGCATTAATAATTAGTCTAGTCATAATCTCTCCTATTTATTAAATTGAGGTAAGTAATCCTTATGCGCTTCTAGCATTTCATCTAATATTACCTTAGCTAAATCATCACTAGGTATTAATGGATTTATACATAATGCTAGTAATGCACTTTCGTAATCACCATATACTGCAGCTTTTGCAGCTAGTTTTTCAAAAGTTTTTATATCACTTACTAATCCATCAGTACATTCTGGTAGATATCCTATTGATAATGGTTTTGGACCCTCACTAGTTATAACGCTACTTACTTCAACAGCACTTTCGTCTTTGAAGTTTCTTATTGCGCCATTATTTATAGTGTTTACTACTTGTATATCTCTCTTATCATTATATAAAGAGCTTATTAAATTACAAGCTGCATCACTATAGTATGCTCCCCCTCTTTTTTCTAATTGAGGTGGTTTTATATCTAAGTTTTCATCTTTGTAAAGTTCAAATAACTGTTCTTCTAATTCTTTAACAACTTGCCCTCTAGCCTTACCTTTTGCAAATTCTGCTAGTTCTTCTTCTAACATTTCTTTTTGCTTATAGTAATATCTATGATACGGACAAGGTATTGCTCCTAGAGCCTTTACAAATTCAGGATTAAAGTCGATAGCCTTTATATTCTCCATACTTATTTTCGATTGTGTAAATTTCTCTACTGCTTCTTTTGTTATGTCTTTTCCATCTAAAGATACATTCAATCCATATACCATATGATTAAGGCCTGCGAAATCCATATGTATTCTATCAGGTTCTACTTCAAATAATTTTGCGATTCCATTTTTAACACCTATAGGTACATTACATAATCCGATATATCTCTTGAAGTTTGTATATTTAAATACTGCTTCTGTTATTACACCTGTCGGATTTGTAAAGTTTACTAACCACGTATTAGGACATAATTCTTCAATATCCTTAACTATATCTAGTACAATAGGTACAGTACGAAGGGCTTTGAAAAGCCCTCCAGCACCGTTAGTTTCTTGACCTATTACACCATGAGATAGTGGTATTCTTTCATCTTTTATTCTTGCATCTAGTAAACCAACTCTAAGCTGAGTAGTTACAAAATCTGCATCTTTTAACGCTTCTCTTCTATCTAGCGTTAAATGTACTTCCATATCTATACCAGATTTTTTAACCATTCTTTTTGCTAGGTTACCTACTATTTCTAACTTTTCTTTACCCGCTTCTATATCCACAAGCCATAATTCCTTCACTGGAAGTTCACTATGTCTTTTTATAAATCCTTCTACAAGTTCTGGAGTGTAACTAGACCCTCCCCCAATTGTAACAATTTTTAGTCCTTTTTTCATGTAGATACCATCCCTATCTCATTTCTTTTTTATATAGTCTTAAAACTACTATATTAAGCTTGCTCTTTTGCTAATTTTTTCTTAGCCATTCTTTCATCTACTGCTACGAATGGTAAGTATACAATAACAGATATTACTAAGTTGATTGCTGCTAATACTCCACCTTTTAAACTTCCTGTAGCCATAATTGCTCCAAATACTGGTGGAGTTATCCATGGTATTTTAGCCATTATAACTGGTGGTACCATTCCTGAAGATATAGCGAAATATGCTAATGCTGTACATATAACTGGCGCTAATACGAATGGTATCATGTATATTGGATTTAATACTATTGGCATACCGAATATCATTGGTTCACTTATGTTAAAGCATGCTGGAGGTCCACCTAAAGCAATCATCTCTTTACGTCTTCTACCTGCTATCATTAACGCTATTACTAATCCTATTATCATACCTGAACCACCTAAGTATACGAATGCATCTAGGAAAGCTCCTGCAAATACATGGTATCCTGAAGTTGCTCCTGCTGCTGCTAACTCAGCGTTCTTTCCACCTAATTCCATTAATATTGGTTCTACTGCTGGTAATGCTATGTTTGCACCGTGTAATCCAAATATCCATAAAACATGGACGAATATTGCAACAAATATTGCTCCACCCATTGAATCTGCCATGCCTGCTAATGGCTTAGATAAGTAAGTCGCTAGGATATCGTTTACAAATTGACCGCCAGATACTAATCCTACTATTACACCTATGATTGCTATTGCAAATAAAGCTATAACACCTGGTAATAATTTTGCAAATGATCTAGATACTGCTGGTGGTACACCATCTGGCATTTTTATTGTTAACCAAGTTACTTTAGATAACTTAACATATATTTCTGTTGATACAATTGCAACTATCATTGCTGTAAATAGTGCGTTTGTTGAAACATATGTCCAAGGAATATATCCCCATCCAATTACAGCTTCAGTTGCACCTTCAGGTGTAACTGTTGATAATTGAGGAGTTAATATTAAAAATCCACATAATGCTATAAGTCCTGCTTGTAATCCATTTGATTCATATGATTTTGCTAAACAATAAGCAACTGCTACTGCTAGGAATAATGACATCATTGCTAATGATCCCCACCATAAATTCCCACCTACTGCTGCTATTTGTTGCCCAAATGCGTTTTCTGCTAAAAATGTTTGATATGCTGGAACCGGTAAATTTTTTATAAGTGTACCAAAAGCTCCTGCCATTGTTACTGGTATCATTGCTACGAAACCATCTCTTACTGCTACTAGGTGTCTTTGTGACCCTATCTTAGATGCCACTGGAACTAAATACTTATCCATAAAGGCCATAAATTTTTCCATTTTTTTCTCCCCCTTTAAATAATGTTATTTTGAGCTATATAACTCTATTGCTCTATCTAATACAGCTTGACCATTACACATTCCGTAGTGCATCATGTTGATTACTTCTACTGGAATATTCAGTGGTTTTGCCATTTCAGTAGCTTTACCTAATGTATATCTTACTTGTGGTCCTAATAATAAAACATCACATTTTTCTATTTCTGAACCTAAATTTACTTCTGAGATTGCCCAAATTTCAGCTTCTATTCCACTTTCTTTTGCTGCCTTTTCCATTTTAGTTACTAATAGACTAGTTGACATACCTGCTGAGCAAGCTAACATTATTTTTATCACTTTATTTCCCTCCAATAATACTTTTTTGTTTGTATATACTTTAATTTAGCTATTGTATATACATTTTACTTTATATTATGATTATATACTAAATGTATATACATTTCAAGAAAACATTTTCATTTTTTTATTTTTTTCTTATTTTTATAGATCAATTATTATTTATTAATTGGATACTGCGTTAAGAGTTAGTGTATACCCATAGTGATAAGTATGTGAATGCTCAAATATTTGGCTATTTTGCAACTTGCACACTTGCTTAATATACAATAAAGGCTCTTGGTTTTCTAAAGCCAACATTTCTTCTAATTCTGCATCTGATATAATTGATTCAACTTCTCTTTCGGAGATTGCTATTTTCATTCCGCACACCTCCTCTACAAAGCTGTATAACGAACCCGCGCAATGGTCTTTATTTAAGTTAGGAAACATTACTAGAGGCATATAAGTAATCATATATGAAATTCTTGCTCCGCTAGCCAATCTAATCCTCTTTGCTTCCCAAACGTTTTCTCCTATCTCAATATTTAATTTTTCTGATAGTTCTTTATCTGCTTGCACTACCTCTAAGCTTACTACGATATTTGAGACTTCAAGCCCTTTACTATTCATTTCTCTTGTAAACCCACTTATTGCTGATATATTATCATATATTTTATTGGCTAATACAATACTTCCAATACCTCTTCTTCTGGCAATATAGCCATCCTTAACTAAGTTACTCAAAGCAGATCTTACTGTCATCCTAGTTACATTAAATTGGTCACACAACTCATTTTCAGAAGGAATCATATCACCTTCCTTTAATTCACCTGAGTTTATTAATTCTTTCACATTATTTTCTATAATTTTATACATTGGTTCAGCCATTTTTTGTCCTCTTTTCACTCTTATTCTTAAACTATATTAACTAAACGTTTATAACTTGTCTATACATTTAACTTTATTATGTTAATAATAACTAATTTACCAATCACTTGTCTATACATTTAACTGTTTTTTTAAGTTTATCTCAAAAAAAGTCATCAGAATATCTTCTAATGACTTTTCTAGTTACTTAATTTTTATTTAGCTACAGCATTTAGTGTTAATGTATATCCATAATGATAAGTATGAGAGTATTCAAATACCTCTCCATTTTCAATTCTGCAAGCTTGTCTGATATACAATATAGGTTCTTTTTTATTTAAATCTAAAATATCTTCAAGCTCAACATCTGAAATAATAGCTTCTACAGATCTTTCAGATATTGCTATTTTATAACCACATATACTTTCTACATATTCATAAAGTGATCCTATACAGTGCTTTTGATTTAAGTTCGGAAATAATTTTATAGGCATATAAGTGACCATATATGATATCTTAATCTTATCAGCCATTCTTACTCTTTTAATTTCCCATATATTATCTCCAATAGGTATATTTAATTTCTTAGATAATTCTTCATCTGCTTCAATTATATTAAAATCAACTAAAATATTAGATACTTCATACCCTTTATTTTGCATTTCTTTTGTAAAACCACTTATTGCAGAGATGTTATCGTATATTTTACTACCTAATACTATACTACCAACTCCTCTTCTTCTTGTGATATAACCTTCCTTTACAAGATTATTCAGAGCTGATCTTACAGTCATCCTAGTTACCTCAAATTCTTCACTAAGTTGTTTTTCTGAGGGTATCATATCACCTTGTTTTAAATCATTTGTTTTTATTAATTCTTTTACATGATTTTCTATGATTTTATAAATTGGCTCTCCCATTTTTACCTCCCTTAAAATATACTTGTTCTATAATTTTATTATCTACACATTTTTTTCTTCTGTCTATACATTACTACATTTTTCCTTAAATTCACTTTAAATATAATCATTATAGTAAATATTTTGCTTTTTTATTGCAATAAACATAGATATTGTTTTTTTATAAAATTATTTTTTTCTAATAAAGGTCGTTGACAATCTCTATTTAATCTCGTATCATTGTATTAAGTAACTAATACAATAATGTGGAGGTGTTTAAATGACATTCGAGTTTAATAATAACAAACCTATATATCTCCAAATAGTGGATATTCTAAAATTGAAAATTATATCTGGAGAAATACCTACTGGTTCTAAGCTAAAATCTGTAAGAGATTTAGCTATTGATTTTGAAGTAAACCCAAATACTATGCAAAGAGCATTATCAGAGTTAGAACGCGAGGAGCTGGTATATAGCCAAAGAACTACTGGAAGATTTGTTACAGAAAATGCAAATATTATAATACAATTAAGAGAAGATATGGCAAAAATGGAAATCTCAGAATTGTACAATATGCTTGTCAAACTTGGCTATAAAAAAGAGGAATTGACAGAAGTAATACTGAAAAATTTGAAGGAGTTGGAATAATGGAAAACATAGTAGAAATTAAAGATTTAAAAAAGAGTTACGGTAATAAAGAAGTCATAGCAAATATGAATCTGGATATTCCAAAAGGTAAAATAGTAGGACTTTTAGGCCCTAATGGTAGTGGTAAAAGTACTTTAATCAAACTAATGAACGGACTTTTACATCCTAACAGCGGAGAGATTTTAATATGCGGAATAAGCCCTTCAATAGAAACTAAAAAAGTCGTATCTTATCTCCCTGAAAGAACTTATTTAAATGATTGGATGAAGGTAAAAGATTTATTAGAATTTTTCAATGATTTTTATGAGGACTTCGATATGGATAAAGCAAATAATATGATAGTTAGTCTTAGTATTAATGTAGATGAAAAGCTAAAGACTATGTCAAAAGGAACTAAAGAAAAGGTTCAGTTGATATTAGTTATGTCTAGAAAGGCAAGTTTATATATACTAGATGAGCCTATTGGTGGAGTTGACCCTGCCGCGAGAAGTTATATATTAAAAACTATACTTACAAATTATTGTGAAGATAGTACTCTTCTAATTGCAACTCACTTAATAAGTGAGATAGAAAATATATGCGATGATATTATATTCATCTCAAGTGGCAATATTATATTGCAAGGAAATGTAGAAGAAATAAGAGAAGAAAAAGGAAAGTCTATAGATGCATTGTTTAGGGAGGAATTTAGATGTTAGGAAAATTATTAAAATATGAATTAAAAGCTACTAGCAGAGTATTTTTACCTTTGTACATAACACTATTAGTAGTTGCACTTATTAACAGTTTTTTTGTAAATAGCGAAATGTTTCAAATCCAAGGTTTACTTATGATGGTATTTGGTGCATTGCTTATTGCAATGTTTGTGATAACTTTTGTTGTACTACTTCAAAGATTTAGTAAAAACTTACTTGGAGATGAAGGTTATTTAATTTTTACTTTACCTGTAAGTTCTAATACAATAATATTATCTAAGTATTTAGTTGCTCTTTTATGGACTGTTCTAAGCGCCGTTGCTGCTATCTTAGCATTTTTCTTAGTAACTATTATTCCTATTGTAAAGGACCTTAATTGGGAATTATCTTATATATTCCAGTCTATTGGTGAGTTATTTAATGTTATTTTTACACAAGGTTATTGGCCATATGCATTTAATTTTATCTTGTTAATATTCCTTGGATATTCTGTATTTATATTTACAGTATATTTAGCCCTTTCTATGGGTCAATTACCTGTATTTAATAAGCACAGAAATTTAGCTTCTTTTATTAGCTTTATCGCTCTTAATATATTATTTTCCTTTGTTCAGAACTTACTTGGTTTATTTTTATTCAATAACGCTAATGAGGGCATGATGTTAAATGTTGATGTAAATACCGTAAATGGAATTTCTACCATCCCACACGACATTATTTCATTAATTAATACTGGATTAATAAGTTCTACAATATTTAATTTAGTTTTATTAATCGGATTGTTCTTTGCTACTAAATATATATTAGATAGAAAATTAAATTTAGAATAATCTTTATTGATAAATCCCCCCTGTATTAAACTAACTATGTGGGGACTTTAATATAATAATATATGGAGAACAATCTACATGTCCTTATTCAAAGTAAAGCTGACTGTACAAGTACAGTCAGCTTTATATATATATATTTAATTATCCTACTCGTAAACAGAATATTTTTTCCAAATGCCTTCTAGCTCATCAAAATACTCTTTAATTTCTTCTTTTTCCTTCATACCAACAGAAACTATAAGTGCATTTACTACACTAAATGCAGGCACTAAGGAATCAACAAAAGATGCCATATTACTCTTAACTAAAAGAATATTATCTGCAAGTGAAGCAACTGGTGCAAACAAGCTATCAGTTAATGCTATTATATGAGCTCCCTTTTCTTTCGCACAATCAACTATTTGATAAGATTTTTTTGAATATCTAGGGAAACTTATTGCTATTAACACATCACCTTCGCTTATTCTTACTGTTTGCTCAAATGCATCTCCCATATCAGTTCTTATTATATGAACATTATCTAATATAATATCTAAATAATACCCTAGATATTGAGCTATAGTAAAAGAGCTTCTCATCCCTAATATGTATATTTTTTTAGCTGTTAGTAATTTAGTTGCTGCTTTTTCGAAAGCTTTTTCATCTATTTCTTCTAAAGTATCTTTTATATTATCTATATCACTTTTTAAGACTTTTTTTAGTATTGTAGAGTCATCACTATATTCTTTTGCCATTTCCACTCTTTGCACTGTTGTTAACTTATTTTTTATAAGCTCTTGAAGTGCATCTTGTAGTTTTGGATATCCAGAGTACCCCATAGCATTAGCAAATCTTACAACTGTTGATTCACTAACTCCTACTGTTTCTCCTAATTTACAAGCTGTCATAAATGCAACCTTGTCGTAACTTTTTAGTATATACTGAGCTATAAGTTTTTGACCCTTACTAAACCTTGGATATTGAGCTTGTATATTTGATATTAAATACTTACTGTCTTTTAAATCTTTTGTATCTTCCATAACTATCTCCTTTATAATAATATAAATCCTTAGTATCCTTTATATCAATCTTAAAAAGTTCAATTATTTAAATGCTACTACTAAACTCTACTATTGATTAACACTTTTGATGACTATGTTTTAGTAATCTTTTAATTTTTTAAATTTTCTGTACATTTAAGTGTCCTTGAACTATCTAATACCATTATATCACGTTTCACAAGATGGTCTATATAAAATCCCCATAATGGAGATTTATATTTTTAGTTTATTTTTACATTTATGAATTTATTATAAATATTCTTTCTTTTTTTCTATTAATACTAATTGCGGTGGATTATTTATTTGGTTTATAAATCCACACTCTAATACGCTAAATTCACTTTGATTTAAGTTCTTAACAAATTCATAAACACTATTTTTTTCTTCCATTCCACCTGGATGACCTGTATATATTGCTATACTTATTATCCCATGTGGTTTCAATAATTTTAGACTAAATTCAATAGCTTTAATTGTAGTTTCAGGCTGCGTTATAACTTGATGTTTTGCCCTAGGCAAATATCCTAAATTAAATACAACACAAGAAACTTCTTCTTTTACATATTTGTCCATATTTTCATGGCCATCTAGTATTAATTTAACTCTATCTTGTAAGTTTTCTTTTTCTAACTTTTTTTTAGTGGACTTAATAGCTTCTTCTTGCACATCAAAACTGTATACAAATCCATTTTTTCCTACTTTTTGAGCTAAATATTTTGTATCGTAGCCATTTCCCATAGTAGCATCTACTACTATATCTCCTACATTTATTACTTCTTCTAAATACAACTTATTTATGTCAGTAACCTTAGTTAGGTATTTTGATTTTATCATACTACACCTCTATTTTATGCTTTTTAGATACTCTACTTCTTCCTTGCTTAAATGTCTATAGTTACCTATTTCCGTATCTTTTAAAGTAATTTCGCCCATAGCAACTCTTCTAAGTCTCAGTACTGGATGATTTATTGCTCTACACATTTTTCTTACTTGTCTATTTCTACCTTCATGTATTTTAATTTGACATATAGAGTATTTTTTTTCTTCGTCTTTTTTTACTATTTTAATTTTTGCAGGTGCTGTTTTGTAGTCTTCTATATAAAGACCTTCTTCAAATTGACTCAATTCCTCGCTAGTGGGTATTCCCTTTACTATTGCCATGTAAGTCTTGTCCACTTCATGTTTTGGATGAGTTAATTTATATGTTAAATCTCCATCATTTGTAAGAATTAAAAGCCCACTAGTTTCGTAGTCTAATCTACCGATTGGATAAACTCTTTCTTCTATATCGCTTACTAAATCAAGTACACTTGGTCTATCAAATTGATCTTTTACAGTTGTTATATATCCTTCAGGCTTATTTAGTACTATATAAACTTGTTTTCCTGCTAGTCCTATTCTTTCTCCATCTATTTCTACTACATCTTTACTTTCATCTATATTAAATGATAATTCTTGTACAGTATTTCCATTTACATTTACTCTTCCTTGTAATATTATTTCTTCTGACTTTCTTCTTGATGCTATTCCGCAAGAAGCTATATATTTATTAATTCTCATAACTTCACCTTCTTTGTATATTTTTGTCTATTATACTATAATACATAATTTAAAAAAACAAAACTATTATTTTTTCGTACTAAATTTACTTTCTTTAAAAATTATTAACAACTACTAAACCTTTACTATAATCTTATATATTTTCTACATTTGCATAATATATGTATAGAGGTAATTTTTATATTGCCTAAGGAGGTAATATGGTTTCAAGACAAAATATAAAATACTTTATTTTTATAGCATTTATTTCTATATTAATTTATAGAATTGTAGCTTATCCATCACAATTTTTTTCTAATATAAGTGGGTTGATAACTTTTTTAAGCCCTTTTTTACTTGCAATATTTTTTACATTACTTTTAGATCCATTAGTTATGATTTTTGAAAAAAAATTAGGATTACATAGGTTAATAAACATATTTATGTCTTATCTTTTAGTAATGTTATTATTATTAGTTTGTTGTAAGCTTTTAATTCCAGCTATTGTAGATACCTTAAATATTTTAGTTGTAGAAATTCCAAACTACATTAATCTATCAATTGATTTTTTTAATAAGTTTATCAATGAAAGTAGTACATTAGAATCCATTATTCCAGATATTCAGTATAATATAAATGAAATACTAACTAATCTCATAAATGTATTTACTAAAACTCCATCAGATGTTTTAGTATATGTGCTTAGTATTACAAACTTAGTATTTGATATTATTATTGGCATAATTTTATCCATTTATATTCTATTTGATAAGGAAAAAATAAAATTAAACTTTCAAAATCTACTTTACGCTTTTCTTGATAAAAACAGAGCCAATAGTTTTATAGATTTTTTTAAAATGGTTCATAACATATTTTATCACTATCTTATAGGACAAATAATAGATGCTTTAATTGTAGGTATGATTTCATTTGTTGCTTTCAAATTTATAATCAAAATTGATAATGTATTATTTTTATCCTTTATTATATTTTTGACAAATATGGTACCTTATTTTGGTCCTTTTATAGGCGCTATTCCACCTATACTTATGACATTAGTTTACAGTCCTATTAAGGCTTTATGGATTGCAATTTTTATATTTTTACTACAACAATTAGACGGAAATTTTATTTGTCCCAAGATAATGTCCAATCAAGTAGGTCTTGGTCCAATTTGGGTAATCTCAGCTATTATAATAGGGGGCTCATTATTTGGATTTATAGGAATTTTTTTATCTGTTCCTACAGCTGCTGTAATAAAAGTTTATCTAAATAGGTACGTTGAAAATGGACTTAAAATAAAAAAATCAAGATAGGATTTATAAAACTATAATAAGCTAAAAGGGTTAGCATCTACTAATCCTTTTAGCTTATTATAGTTTTGTTAGTTAATTTTATAGTTTTGTTAGTTAATTTTAATCTCACTTTTTAGAAATAGAGATTTGTTATCTTTTGCTCTCATTGTCGCTAGTATTCCATCCAGGTGGTCATATTCATGCTGTATTAACTCTGACAAATCATCTTCTAGTTTCATTTCACATTTATCCCAGTTAATATCTCTGTATTTTATGGTACATCTTTTGTATCTATCTACTTTTACTAGTATTTCTGGAAAAGACATGCAATCATCTATTACCTCTATAGTTTCTTCATCTTCAAATTCTAAAGTTGGATTTATAAATACTATTGGTTCATTAATATACATGTAAATTAATCTTTTTGGTACTCCAATTTGTGGTGCTGCAATTGCTCTACCCACTTTGTGTTTTTTTCTAAAGTCTATAAGAGTCTCATGTAAGTCTCCAACAACTTCTTTTATATAGTTAATTTCGTCCTTTTGTATTAATTCACTTTTTTCATATAATTTTCGATTCCCTAATAATAAAATCTTTTTTACCAAGCTAATCCCCCCTTTTATATATTATCGAAAAAAGTTGCCTTATTGTATAGTTTAACAATTTTTAGGCAACTCCTCTTTTAGTATCTTAATTTTATATTAATCATCTTTTTCATCATTAGTTTCATTCTTATCACTTTCGTCTGGATTTGGATTTTCAGTTCCAGGTTTTTGTTGATTATTTTGTTCTTGGTTTGCTTGTTCTTGCTTTTTCTTTTCTTCTTCTTTTTGTTTTTGTTGTTCTGCGTATTCTCTTAGGGCATCTCTTTCTACTTTATAAGCATCATTACTTGAAGCCTTTTTTGCATTAGCTTTTCTTTCTTGTTGTGCTTTTTCATGTTCTTCTTTTAATTTTTCAAATTCTTTCTTTTTGCTAGAGGCTTCACTTTTTATAACACTTGATCCACCTTTTATATTTTCTATAAATTCAAGTTCCTTAATGGCTTTTTTATAATTTTTCTGTTCTTCGTATTCCTTCATCTCTAACATTCTAGTAGCTTGCATATACATTGCTCTAGCGTGTTCATCATCGCCATCTATTTCTAATGCTTGTGAAAACAATTCTTTAGCTTCTGTGTATTCATGCTTTTCTAAGGCCGTTTTACCTTGTTCTGTTAAATTAATTTCTTCTTTAGATTCACATCCTACTATAAAAATAGATAATATAGCTATTACTAAAATTAGTTTTATTTTCATACAGACCTCCTTATATACACTATAAATTTTATCATAATAATTGTTTTTATAAAGAAAAATATCAAAAAAAAGTAAATAATTTTATATTTAGTTATATTAAGAATGACTTTTTCTAGTATGTTTTTAGAAAAATATTTTTCTACTTTCTCATAATATTCCCATAGCTATTAATATTATTAATATGCTTTGGGCAACTCAAAAAACTATATCTAAGTCATAGATATAGTTCTTCTCATTTTTAATATTTAGTTATTTAATCATTCAATTATCTAATCATTTAATTCTAATTCTAAAACTCCATTAACTTCTAATTCTATAATATCTTCATAACTTTGTCTTTTGCATATTATTTTTGTATTTCCATCTTTTACAGCAATTACAGCTGGCTTAGGTATCTTATTGTAATTAGATGCCATTGAATATCCATACGCTCCAGTAGACGCTGTTATTAATATGTCTCCACTTTGGATATCCATTATATTTGTATCTGTTATTAATATATCTCCACTTTCACAACATTTTCCTGCTACTGTAACTTGATTTATTTTATCGTATCCTATTTTATTTACAATAGCACACTCGTAACCTGCTTGATATAAAGATGGTCTTATATTATCTGTCATTCCACCATCAACACTTACATAAGTTCTTACATTTTTTATATCTTTTATAGAACCTACAGTGTATAAAGTGCTTCCTGCATTAGCAACTATAGATCTACCAGGTTCAATTACTAATGTGGGTACCTTTATTCCAATTTCATGGCAGGTTCTTTCTGCTCTTTTTATTATAGCTTCACAAAAGTCTTTAATAGTTCTAGGCTTATCTTTTTTAGTATAATATACTCCTATTCCTCCACCTAGGTCTACTTCCTTTATAGATATACCAAAGCTTTCTTTAATTTTTTTTACCAAATTCATCATTATATCTACTTCATCTAAGTAAGGCTCGATATCAAAAATTTGAGAACCAATATGTGCATGAATCCCAACTAATTCTATATGCTTATAGTTTTGTAATTTTTCTAATGCATTGTTCAAATCTCCATTTACTAGGGCAAAACCAAATTTAGAATCTATTTGACCTGTTTTTATATAATCATGAGTATGTGCTTCTATTCCTGGAGTAATTCTAAAGTAAATTTCTTGTGTTTTATTTTCTTCTCTACATTTTCTTTCTATTAAATCTAACTCATAATAATTATCTACTACAAATATTCCTACCCCTAAATTAATTCCCATCTCTATTTCATCAATTGTCTTATTATTTCCATGAAACAAAATTTTCTCCATTGGAAATCCAGCTTTATAAGCTGTATATAATTCTCCACCTGAAACTACATCTAGGTATAATTTTTCTTCATCTATAAGCTTACACATATACATAGGTAAAAATGCTTTACCTGCATATGCTACTCGATTATTATTTTCTTTAACTTTAAAATATTTCATGTATTCTCTACAATTTTGTCTCACTAAATCTTCATCTACTACATATAATGGCGTTCCGTAATTTTGAGCTAACTCTAAACAACTATATCCTCCTATATATAAATTACTACCTTGAATTGACATATTCCCATGAAGTTTCATTGTTATCCCCCTAATATTATAAATTAAATTCTCTAGCTATTTTTTCAATTGCTATTTGTTTTTCACTAGAGTTTATAGCACATGTTATTCTTATTTCTGATGTAGTTATAAGCTTTATTCCTATATTGTTTTCATTAAAGATTTTAAATACTTTAGATGCTACTCCATAAGTATTTTTCATACCTAATCCAACTAAAGAGAACTTTGTAATCTCTTCATCTATTACTATATTTTCTTTGGGAGCATATTTAGAAACTATACCTTTACATTCTTTCATGTCTTCCTTAGGTACTGTAAATGATACGCTTATATTTTTCTCTATAGGAGCTGTTTGGCTTATCATATCTACACTAATACCTTTATTTGCAATATCTTCAAATAAACTCGCTATATTTGAAGATTCAAAATCCTTTATAGTTACAGATATATCATCATCACTAGTAGCTAAACCTGTTATTACTCTCTCTTCTAATTTCATATCTTTTCCTCCCCTTATATATGTCCCTTTTTCTTGTCCACAAGATAGACCTACATAAATTTCAATACCATATTTTTGAGCTAACTCTATACTTCTAGAATGCATAACTTGTGCACCTAAACTTGCTAATTCTAACATTTCTTCATATTCTATTTCTTCTAATTTTTTTGCAGTTGTATATTTTCTAGGGTCTGTTGAGTAAATACCATCTACATCAGTATAAATTTCACACATTCCCCCTAATTTAACTGCTAGTGCTACTGCCGATGTGTCTGAACCACCTCTACCAAGAGTTGTAATATCTCCTTCATCATTTACACCTTGAAAACCTGTTACTATTACAACTTTTCCTTCTTCTAAGCTTTTTTCTATTCTCTTAACATCTATATCATCTATTTGTGATTTCCCATGAGATCCACTAGTACTTATATCTAATTGATAGGCACTATAACTGACAGAATCACAACCATTTGCCTTTAATGCCATTGATAAAAGAGATGCTGCTATCATTTCCCCAGTTGACATCAAAACATCTAATTCTCTCTTGTCTGGTGAATCACTTATATCCTTTGCTAATTTTATATAATCATCTGTAGTGTCTCCCATAGCAGAAACTACTACAACGATATTTGGATCTCTTTCTTTTCTTGTAATAATATTTTGGGCTATTGTTTTTATTTTGTCTGTATTACTTACTGAACTCCCCCCGTATTTTTGAACGATTATACTCATTCTAAATCTCCCCCTACACTTTTGATATAGTTTTATCACACTATTTTAAATATTTCAACTATTTTTAACTTTTTCTTTAAAATAATTAATTTATATTAATGTTTATTATGGTAAAATATAAAAGAAATCTATTTACTGCATAAGAAAGGAAGGCTGTCAGTTGATAAAAAATAGAAACATAATTTTATCCATAGTAGTTATTACTATTGGTTTTAGCGCTCTGTACTTTGTTAGAAAATCAGATGATAAAGCAACTGTTGATTCTAATAATGTTCCAACTGTACAAGTTGAAAAACTTGAGCAAAAAAGTATTGAAAAAAACACAAAATTCTCTGGTACTGTTACAGGTATTCAAGAGGAACAGTTATCCCCTAAAATACCCACTAATTTAAAAAGTGTAAATGTAAAAAAAGGAGATTCTGTAAAAAAAGGACAAGTTCTAATGGTTTTTGATAGTTCTAATGTAGATGAACAAGTTACACAAGCAAAAAATGCTTACGATAAAGCAACTGCTGGAGTAGAACAATCTAAAAATCAATTATTGCAAGTTAAAAATCAACTATCTCAATTAAATACTCAAATAGAAAATGCAAAGAAAAAGTTAACACCTTTAAAAAATGAATTAACTGATGTTAATAAAGAACTTGATAAATTGAAACAAGATAAGGAAAATAACCTAATTTCTCAGGCAGAGTTTCAAATAAAATCTACGCCTTTATTAGAAAAGATAAATAATTTATCTAAAGAAATTTCTAATTTAAGTTCTTCTATGACAACCTTGGAAGTTCAAAAAGTAGCTTTAGAAAAAAGCCTCTCTTCTTTTGATGAAAGTGGCATTAATTCTCAAATTTCTCAATTAAAAGAAATTTACGATTCTACACTTGAAACTAAAGAAAGCTTTACCTTAAAAGCTCCTTTTGATGGTATTGTATCAAATATTAATGCTAAGGTAGGAGAAGTACCTGTTGGATTAAATCCACCAATAGTAGTCTCTGATACGTCTCAATTATCACTTGAAATAACTGTATCTAATAAAGATATCGGCTTAATAAGTATCGGAAATGAACACAAGGTTTCAATTCAAAGTAAAAAAGGTAAAATAATAGAAACTAGCGGAAAAATAGCTTCTATTGAAGCTATTACTGGAAGTGAAGAAAAGGATTACTCTGTAAAAATCACTATTCCTAACAAAGAAAAGCTTGAATCTGGAAGTTTTGCCGAAATTTATATACCTAGCACAAAACGAGAAGATACTATAGTTATTTCTAAAAATGCCTTATTTAGAACTAACGGTACTCCTTATGTTTACATAGTAAGTCCAGAAAATAAAGTTAAAAAAGTAAAAGTAGCTTTAGGTATGGAGAATGACGATTTTGTTGAAATATTAAGTGGTCTACGCTCTGGACATAAAGTAATAACAAGAGGTAAAGACTTTGTAAACGTTGGAGATGTAGTTAATATAGCTGGAGGTGACAAATAATGAAATTGACTTCTTTTAGTATAAAAAGACCTGTTACTATATTTATGGCTATAATTACGGTCCTTATGTTTGGTGTAGTATCCTTCTTTAAATTAAATGTAGATATGCTTCCATCATTTAATTTACCAATGCTGATGGTTATGACTCAATACCATGGTGCAGGTCCTGAGGAAATAGAAAGTTTGGTTACAGAACCTTTTGAAGGAATTCTTCTTACAACTTCAAATGTAGAAAATATTAATTCAGTATCCTCTGAAGGTTCATCAATGATAATGTTAGAATTCCAAGATGGAACTGATATGGATTTTGCTTCTATTGAAGTTAGAGAAAAAATAGATATGGTTAAAGGTATGTTACCAAGTGGTGCATCTTCACCTACTATAATAAAAATGAATCCTAATATGATGCCTATAATGAATTTAGGTATTAGTATGGAAGGAAAAGATATATCTAATTTATCAACTTGGGCTAATAATGTTTTAACACCTGCTTTAAAACGTGTGGATGGTGTGGCTACTGTTGATTTAATGGGGGCTTCTTCTGATGAAGTTAGGATAGTTTTAAATCCTGATAAATTAGCTTCCTTTGGAATTAACTCTGCTCAACTTATTAATTTAATAAGAAGTGAAAATCTAAACACTCCTGGAGGAACTATAAAAGAAGGGGACTTAAATATATTAGTTAGAGCTTCTAATCAGTTTAAAAGTATTGAAGATATAGAAAATATATTTATTCCTACCCAAAGTGGTGATGTAGTAAAGTTAAAAGATGTTGCCGATGTAAAACTTGCACCTAAAGGAAAAGCTAGTTTTTCTAAGATAAACGGAAAAGATAGTTTAATTCTTTCAGTTCAAAAAGAAAGCACTGCTAACACGGTTAAATTATCTAAAGCAATAAACAACGAACTAAATAAATTAAAAAAATCAAATAAAGATCTTGAAATAACACCTATATTTGATCAAGCTGAATTTATAAATCTATCCTTAAATGCAGTTAAAACAAATGCAATTATAGGTGCAATATTAGCTATTTTAGTTTTATTATTCTTCTTAAAAGACTTAAAGACAACTTTAATAATGGCTATATCTATTCCTATATCTGTTATAGCAACTTTTGTATCTATTTATTTTGCTAATATGACCTTAAATATGATATCTCTCGGTGGTATGGCTTTAGGTATAGGAATGTTGGTAGATAACTCAATTGTAGTTATTGAAAATATATCTAGATTGAAAAAATTAGGACTATCAAGTACGGATGCAGCTATACAAGGTACAAAGGAAGTTGCTTCTGCAATTACAGCTTCTACCCTTACTACTATATGTGTATTTTTACCTATAGTATTTGTGGAAGGAATTGCAGCTACTATATTTAAAGAAATGGCTTTAACAGTAACCTTTGCATTAGTTTGTTCTTTATTAGTAGCCTTTACATTAGTTCCTCTTTTAGCCTCTAGATTAATAACTGATGAATCCTTTAATAAAGAAAATAAATTTGTAAATAAATTAAAAGTTAAATACACTAACGTTCTGGAATGGGCATTAATGAACAAGTTACTTGTTGGTGGCATATTAGTACTATCAATAATACTTGGAGGAGTTTCTCTTACTGCTACAGGAATAGAATTTTTCCCTACCTCTGACCAAGGAATAGTATATGTAGATGCTATATTACCTAAAGGCACTAATTCACAAGTTGTAAATGATACTGGTGAATATGTAATAAAAAAGGTTGGAAAAATTAAAGATGTAGAAACAACTACTTTATCAGTTTCTGAATCTAGTTCTACCGCTAGCATAATGTTAGTTTTAAAAGATTCAAAAGAAAGAGATAACTCGGATGTTGAAATAGCAAACCTTGTAAGAAAAAAGGTTAAAGATATACCTGGTGTAGATATAAAAGTTAATTCCTCTGGTGGCATGATGTCTACTGGTCAAAGTGCTCCAATCTCTATTACAATATCAGGACATGAGTTAAAAACTTTAGAAAAAATAAGCAATAAAGTTGTGGAAAAAGTATCAACAGTAAAGGGTGCAATTGATGTAAAAGTTGCTAATGAAAAAAATGCCCAAGAAATAAAAGTTGTAGTTGATAAAGAAAAGGCTGCTAAGTACGGTGTTACTAGCCAAATGGTATCACAAGTTATAAACCAAAATCTACAAAGCTCTACTGTGTCTAGCTTTACTGTAGAAGGAAAAACTTATGATGTAAGTATCTATTCAGATGATACCTCGAATCCTACACTTTATAACCTTGAAAATATTAATATTATTACTCAAACTGGTCAAAAAGTTCCACTTAGTCAAATTGCTTCTCTTGAAAGAGGCGAAGGCTACCATAGTATAAATAGAACTAACCAAAATAGATCAATGACTATTTCTGCAAACATTAATGGTAGGTCTTTAGGAGAAGTTGTAAACGATATGAAAGAAGAGCTTAAAGATTATAAACTTCCTAACGGATATTCTATTTCTTTTGGTGGAGAGGTTGCTCAAATGAATGAAGCATTCTCTAGCTTATTGTTAGCACTTATTCTTTCAATAGCATTAGTTTATATGGTTATGGCAGCACAATTTGAGTCATTACTTAGTCCATTTATAATAATGTTTACTGTACCACTAGCTTTTGTTGGTGCTTTACTTGCATTATTTATATTTGATATTCCTGTAAGTATTCCTGCAATGATTGGCTTTGTTGTACTTACTGGTATAATAGTTAACAATGGTATAGTTTTAGTAGATTTAATAAATAGATTAAAGTCAGAAGGTAAATCTACAGTTGATGCAATATTAATTGCAGGTCCTACTAGACTTCAACCTATACTTATGACCACTTTAACTACAGTCTTAGGACTTCTTCCTATGGCTCTTGGTATTGGTGAAGGTGCAGAGCTTCAACTTCCTTTAGCAGTTACTGTAACCGGAGGTTTAATCTTCTCTACAGTACTTACTCTAGTTGTAGTTCCTGTTGTATATTATACATTTGACCGTATAAAAACAAAAATGATTAGCAAATAATTTAAAAAGGCTTAAATATAATATTTAAGCCTTTTTTTATTATTTTTACATATCTTCTAGCACATTTAATTTTTTTGCAACTAGCTTAGTTGTACTAGCTTGTACTACTAAAGTTATTATTATAGTCATAAATACTGCTGATGAGATAACCTCATACCCTGGAACTTTAGTAGACACTATAATTCCTGATAATGCAGCTGGTATTACTCCAGTTTCTCTTACCCACATCATAAATAACTTATCATTTTTACTCCAATTTGCCCTTCTATCAAAACTTGTACATATTAATACTACTAAAGGTCTAGCTATAAACATAAGAGCTAATACTACAATTATTGAAGGTAAACCATATTTCATCAATGAATTTACATCTAAATGTGTTCCTAAAACTATAAAGATTGACATTCTTGCAATAGTAGATAAATGTTCTCTAAAGCACAATCCTGCTGCATAATCTTCATCTGGAACCCATAGTCCAAATTTTTTCTTATTCCCAGCTACAAGACCTGCTATAAACACTGCCATATATCCACTTCCGCCACATCTCTCTGATATTTCATATGCAAATACTACTATTATTGTAGATACTATAGGAAGATATTCATGAAATATACCATATTTTTTATCAGATGTTAGCCCTACTGCAATTAGTGCAATGCCTATCCCAACTAATATTCCAATTACTATCATAAATATTAATTCCAAGCTTGTCTTAAACATTCCTACCTTTTGAGACATTGTCATTCCTGTAAGTATTGATGTAAACAATATTGCTCCAAAAGCATCATTAAATGCTGATTCACTAATTACAGTTTGCTTAAGTTTTTTCTTAATAGGTATCTTTTTGAAAATAGGTATAAGTGCAGCTGGGTCTGTTGATGCAATAGTGGCTCCAAGAAGTAAACTTGCACCTACACCTAAGTTTAGTGCATAATATGAAGCAATTGCCACTATAATAGCACTTATAAGCACTCCTATTGAGGCTAGTAGTCCTACACTAACTTTAACTTCATTTAATACCTTTAATTTTACTTCTCTTCCACCTTCATAAAGTATAAACGCTGAACCAAAAGTTAAAATTATTTCATTTGCTACTGGAAAAGCATTTATATTTACTAAATTTAAAAATGTTGGTCCAAATAAAACCCCAAAAAATAAATATATTACTACATCTGGTAATTTTATTTTTTCTCCTATCCATCCTCCAATAATTCCAAGCAGCGCAACTAATGACATTATTAAAACTAGTTCATTAGCACTAATTGCAGCTGTATTCATTTCACCCATTTGTACACCTTCTTTTTTATATGTCTATTTATCTTGCTTAGTATTAGGATGTACAATTTATATAAATTTAAAAGCAGAATTTTAAATTTAATAAATACATATAAACCTATAAAAATAGGTTTATATGTATCTGAATAATTTGTTTAAATTTAAGTCTACAAATACTATATCTAAATCTACTCTTTTACTTAAAAAATTTTCATTATTCTCAGGTGTTATTATTATCACTTTTGGAATTTCAAAAATTGGAATGGTTGATTTTTTTATTTTATTTTCCATGTCTTCATACTTTGCTACATTCATTTCATCTTCTACTTTTATATCTACTAATATTTGTTTTATTTCATTATAGTTATCTCTATATTCAATGAATAAATCATAAATTTCATTACCAACTTTTGCATTTCTATAAAATCTTTTCAGTTCATATCCCCCAAGTTCTATTTTAACTGCTAATTCTGAGCCTATAACAACTTTTATTAAATCTTTCCCCTTGTACATGTTGCTCCCATTTAAATAATATACATATGAATTATCCCTAAAACCTGAGTAATTAATATTGCAAGGGTACTTTCTAAGAGTATACTCATTGCACATTTTTCTTAAGGTTTTTTTAAATGGTTTTCGTCCATATCTTTTTTTAGAACCAAACATTTTCCCCACTTGAGTTTCTGTCATACATCTTACTCTACTAATTAATATTAATATATCTTTTTCTATACCTATCATTGTGTCCAATCACCTCGAAGTTATTTACTATGTCAACTTATATAAGTAATATATTAAAATCAGACTATAAAAGTGCAAAAAAAGCTCTAAGAACAAGTATTATTTTCTTATTCTTAGAGCTATATTACTATTTATATTATTGTTGTGTTGTAACTTGCTTATCTTCAGTATTTGCTTTAGGTGCTTGTTCTTCTTTCTTATCAGTTACATTTCCTATATTTAAGTTATCAAATTCTATTATATCTACAATATCTTTTTCACCTTTTTCAAAAGATATTTTTATCTTATCTCCAGGTGCTGTTATTGTTAATTCTTTGGATACTTTAGAAGTTGCATTAAATATTATTTCTTGCTTTGAATCTATTGTAAGATAATAGAATGTATTTCCACCATTAACATCTGGATTTATTCTTGTTACAGTTCCTTCTATTTTGTCAACAGTATTATCATTTTCAAATTTTACATCATTACCTTTTGAAGATAATGCATCTCTATAGCTTCTTAAAGCTTCTTCTTTTGTTTCACCTAAACCTAATACACTAAAGTCTTCAACAGATACAAATGCTACCATTTTTACAAGTCCTGCCTTATCCTTTAATGATGATACATATGTTGGTTTTCCAAATATATTGTACATTACAGGGAATGTTGCTTGATAATTCTTTTCTTGAACTTTACCTTCTGCAGATGTCATGGCAGCAGTTTCTGTTGCTCCTGGTTGCTTGTACAATTTAGCTTCCTTAGTACGAGTATCTACTAACATAAACCCTATAGTAGATTCATCTCCTCCTGAAGAAGTTATACCTGTATACCAATATGCTTTTCCATCACTACCATAAACTAAAGATGTCCCCTCTGTTGGAACTAAAACTCCTTCTTCAGATATAACTGAATTTAAGAATCCTTTAACGTATAATCCCCAATCACTTATTTGGTCTACGATTATACTCTCTGGTTGCATTCTATCTATCCATTTTGGAGCATTTTCTATAGAGTATTTTTTAGTTTCTCCAGTTTGTGCATCAACTGTTGCTACTCCCGTAACATTAGCTCCACTATATCCTATTTTATTTTCATATAAACTTATAACCCAATATGGTCTTCCAGCATCATTTATCTCTAAAGAGAACTCTGTCATACCATCTGCTACAATTCCTTGTAAATAAGCATGTCTATGTAAATCTTGAAGTAAATAAGCTTCTGGTTGATATATTATTTTTACTGGTTTTCCATCAATTTCTTGAACCAATCTTACATCTTGAGGATTACTAGCTGATACCATTACATATCCTGTAGTACCATCTGTATTAGTTATCCACTTTATTACATCTCTATGTACAAGCGGTGCTACCCAATATAATTGACCATCTACATTTTGTATGTGGAATTTTCCTAACTTAGCCACACTACCTAAAGCTGGGTCTTCCCCTAACTTCTTATCTCCTAACTTCATAGCCATATCTTCGTCTACAAGACGAATATCATTTACACTTACTGGGCTTACGTCTTTCGCAAATTCACTTTCTTTAACTTCTCCTATTAGATTTCTGTATGCTTTAGCATGCAATATAGGTGAAGATACTACAAATGGCGCAGCTATACTATAAACTATTAAAACTATAGCTATAGTGAAGTTATACTTTGCAATTTTAGATGTTTTTTCACCTCTATCAAACATCATATCTAGTACTCCTGATAATCCAAAGAACACTACTAACATAGAAATACCTGATAAGAAGTCTAATCTAAGTACAGGTAATTTAACAAATGAGTATATAACTAGAACAATTGCAGCTACTCCATATGTTTTCATAAATTTTTTCATTAATTACTCCTTTCAAACAAATAGTTATTACTACTATTATATATATCTTTTATAAAAAAATAAATACCCCTTAACAATAATAAGGGGTATTTTTCTACGCTTCTACCATTTTTCCTATATAAGTATCTTCATACACGGCATATCTCGATAATAATCCCTCATATTCTAACGTAAGATCTTCTAAATTATAAAAATCATTAGGTCTTACTTCATGATATGGTTTATTTAAAATTCTTATATTACTTTTTTCTAACATACCTGCTACGAAATTTGAACATACATATTTATATTCTTTTTGCCTTGGTTTATTTATTGATAAATATACAAGTGCTTTTACATCATAATCATATTCGTTTCTATTGCTACTGACTTTTTTTATGTTTTCTTTTAGATTTTCGTATTGAGAGTCTGTAACTTCCAATGAATAAACCCTGCACATAGTATTTTGTCTCATAGCATATAATCCTTGATTTATGTTTTCTTCTACAAACCCTGCAAAAATAGGTGTTTTAGGATTTAATCTTCCAAATGAATACATAGGCTTTAAATCTTCATTTAAAGCTATTGATACGTGTGCATATGGGGTTTTACTTATATTTCTTATCATATAAGATAATAAAGTCCCTGTATAAGTGGTTACTATATATATCTTTCTCATAGCTTTCCCCCTCTATTAATTATAGGTATTAAAAAACACCTACGATATTTATATAATTAAATTAAAATGATATCTTTTTAAAGCAAATCATAACCACATAATTATATCATATTTAAAGCATATTTTCAATTTTTTATTGTTTATTTCTAATTTTCATTAATTTTATTATTGATTTTTTTCCCTACTATCCAAAATGTAAATATAGTCACAATTAATATTATAATTTTTATAGGTTGTTTAAATATATCTCCTATATCCTTTCCCATATAGCTTAGCAATAAAAACATAACAAATTTTCCACTTGCCATTCCTAGCATGAAGATTTTGCAATTAATTTGTGCAAATCCCGAAGTTATAGTTATTAAAAAGTCTGGTACAAATGGACATACATAACATACAAACAAAGTTGTGAATCCTTGTTTTTTTATCCAATTTATTACCTTTTGTATTTTTTCTTTTTCTTTATATTTAATAATAAATTTATTTTTAGATAGCTTAAAAGCTAAAAAATATAAAAAAAATGCTGCAATAGTAGAGCCTAGCCATGATACTGTAAATCCAAGCCACATACCAAGTACAAAAGAATTTGCTACTATTATTACTATTAATGGTAAAGTAGGAATAAAGGTTTCAACTGCAATAATAAAAAATCCCACAATAGCTGCTAATAACTTATACTCCATCAAAGAATATAATATTTTCTCCATATATGTCACCTACTTTAATGTCTTTTATTTTATTTTTACTTCATAGTCTTTTATGAATTCTAAAATATTTGTAGCTTTAATTTCTAACTCTACAATAATATTATTATTTTCTATGTAAACTTTATCAATAATAATAGGTAAAAAGTTTTCTTCTTCTATTATTATAGTATTTTTATCTATTCCAAATGGTATTTTACTTTTTTGTTTATCTAGTTGACTACTTAATAGTTCATTGCTAATTTTTATTTTACCTACTTTAAAATTAGTTAAAGTTAAATATAAATCATTATTTTCTACTCTAGGCTCTATATTCACTTCAATTTGTGTATCTACCCCTAATATATTATAAGGAGTAATTACTCTTATTTTATTTTCCTCTATATTAGCATAATTTTTTTCAAATTCCTTTATGTTATACTTTGTCATTATTGTATAGATTATATCTTTAAATTCTTTATCTGTAATAGATATTTTACCCTTTAATCTAAGCGGATTTTTAAGTATCTCTCCGTAATCTATAAATGACCCTTTTAAAAGTTCCTCTGCTGTTATTAATTTTGCATCAGAATTTGCTTCTATTTTTTGATTTGGAATTAATAAATAATATCCTATTCCTATTATTAAGCCGAATAGTATTATTATGCTTATTAAAATTTTATTTTTCTTTTTCATATACTCTCCTCTACATTGTGTATATTTGGAACAAATTAAGATATTTAATCTGTTTGTATCCATTTTTAAATTATAGTCTATATTATTTATTATTAGAGTATTGTTTAAATATTATTGATTAAAATAATTATATCTTTATTTTTTTCTAATATTCGATTAAAATTAATAGTATACTTATTTATACTATATATAAAATTTAATTAAACGGAGAGGTATTATATATGTCAAATGAAACTAGTTCATCGAACTTTATAAAAAATATCATTATAAATGACTTAGAAACCGGAAAACATGACAGTATCATAACTCGTTTTCCACCAGAACCAAATGGTTACTTACATATTGGTCACGCAAAAAGTATCTGCCTTAACTTTGGACTTGCAAAAGAATTCCAAGGAAAAGTTAACTTAAGGTTCGACGATACAAACCCAGTAAAGGAAGACGTTGAATACGTAAACTCTATAAAAGAAGATGTTAAGTGGTTAGGATTTGATTGGAGCAACTTATACTTTGCATCAGATTATTTTGATGAAATGTACAATAGGGCAATACTTTTAATAAAAAAAGGATTAGCTTACGTATGTGAATTAACGCCAGATGAAATGAGAGAATATCGTGGTAGTTTAACTGAAGCTGGTAAAGAAAGTCCTTACAGAAACAGAACAATCGAAGAAAATTTAGATTTATTCGAAAAAATGAAAAATGGCGAATTTAAGGATGGAGAAAAGGTATTAAGAGCTAAAATAGATATGGGATCTCCTAATATAAACTTAAGAGATCCAATTATATACAGAATAGCTCATGCTACTCATCACAACACTGGAGATAAGTGGTGTATATACCCAATGTATGCCTTTGCTCATCCTTTAGAAGATGCTCTAGAAGGAATAACTCATTCTATATGTACTTTAGAATTCGAAGATCAAAGACCTCTTTACGATTGGTTTGTAAGAGAATGTGAAATGGATGCAGTTCCAAGACAAATAGAGTTCGCTAGACTTAATCTTACAAATACTGTAATGAGTAAAAGAAAATTAAAGCAACTTGTTGATGAAGGTGTAACAGATGGATGGGACGATCCTCGTATGCCTACTATATCAGGATTTAGAAGAAGAGGATATACTGCAGATGCTATACGTAAATTCTGTAGCGAAATAGGTTTATCTAAAGCTGATTCTAAAGTTGATAGCCAAATGCTAGACTTCTTCGTGAGAGAAGATTTACAAGCTAAAGCTCCTCTTGCAATGGGTATTTTAAGTCCATTAAAATTAGTTATAACTAACTATCTAGAGGGCGAAAGTGAGATGTTAGAAATAGAAAATAATGCTAAAGATGAAACTAAAGGCACTAGATTAGTTCCATTCTCTAGAGAATTGTACATAGAACAAGATGACTTTATGGAAGATCCTGTTAAGAAATACTTCAGACTATTCCCAGGAAATGAAGTTCGTCTAAAAGGCGCTTACTTTGTTAAATGTAATGATGTTATAAAAGATGAAAACGGAAATATAGTTGAAATCCATTGTACTTATGACCCAGAAACTAAGAGTGGTTCAGGATTTACAGGACGTAAAGTAAAATCTACTATACATTGGGTTGAAGCTAAAACTGCAGTTCCTTGTGAATTTAGATTATACGAGCCATTAATCTTAGATGATGCTCCTGAAAATGAAGGAAAGCACTTCTTAGAGCAAATAAATCCTCATTCTATGGAAATATTACAAGGATACGCGGAACCTACGCAATTAAAAGATGCTAAGGTATTAGATAAATTCCAATTTGTAAGAAATGGATTCTTCTCTGTAGATAATAAATACACTACTGATGAAAAGTTAGTATTTAATAGAGTTGTTCCGCTAAAGAGTTCTTTTAAACCAGTAAAATAATAATTAAAGGGATAGCTAAGCTATCCCTTTAATTATTTTATTTACATACACCAAGAATTTCTATTCCACCCTTTATGCATTCTATCTGTAGTGGAAAATCTGGCCCTTTTTCTCCATCTATATCTGTTATTAACTCATTTTCACATTCTATTGTAATATTTTGAGTTTTAAAATATAGTATTTCTTTTTCATTTATGTGTTCTAAATAATCTCCTCTTAAAACCCCTATTAGAACTGGTATAGATTTAGGTATTGGCATAGCCTTAAATATAACAACATCTAAATAACCATCATCTAATTCTGATTTATAAGCTAAGTTTAAGTTTCCTGCCGTCTTACCATTGAATATTAGCATAAGGTACATATCACCATCACATGTAACTTCTTCTGATTTAACTCTTATGTTAAACTTTCTAAAACGAAGTGCTTCTTCTATACCTCTTATATAGTAAGATACTTTACCCATATAATTTTTTAGGTCTGGATTTATCTTTTGAGATACATCAGTAAACATACCCGCACTAGCTACATTAATAAAATACTTATCATTTATTTTTCCTATATCAATTTTTTTTGGTTTAGAACTTAGTATATTGCTTATACCTTCTTCAATATTGTATGGCAATTTTAAAGCCTTTGCAAAATCATTAGCAGTCCCTAATGGAAGTATTCCAACAGGAAGATTTATTTTAAATTCTTTCATAGCATTTAAAATCATATCTATAGTTCCATCTCCACCTGCTAATAATATATGATCATATGTATTATCTATTTCTAAAAAAGCTCTTCCTATACTTTCTTCCTTTGTCAATCTATAAGGCTCTATTATATAGTTGTTTTTTTGATATATTTTTATTATTCTATCTAAGTAGTTAGTAATCCCTTTTTCTCCTGAGTTTGGATTGTATATAAACTTTACTTTTTTCATTTTGCCTCCTCCCTAAGGTGACTCTTCGCTTATGTATTTTAATATCCTAAATTTTCTTTCATAAATATTACATGAATTCTATTAGATATTCTTTGTCTTTTTATTACTGTATATTCACAGCATATTCTATCTTGACTATTGCAATCCATGCAAATTCCTGTAGTTTCACATGGTGTTTTAGTACTTAGTCTTTTTGCATTAGCTGGTGCACATATGTATTTATTTCGGTTTACTGCATCGTCTATAGTATTAACTATTTTATTAGTTCCTACAATTACAATAACCTTATCTGGACCATATAGCATTGCAGCTACTCTGTTTCCATTTCCATCCACATTATAAAGTTCTCCACTTTCGGTAATTGCATTTGTACTTGTAAAGTATGCATCTGCACTAAAAGTTTTTCTATAAATTGCTTTCATATCTGCAGGAGTAATATTAGCTTCATATCTATCTAGAAATTTATATTTCCCACATCTTAGAAAATCTATAACTCCAGTTTCAAACAAAGTCATTGACCCTCCGCAACTAACTACATCCTCATCATTTATAAGTTCTTGAATCTTTTCTAGAAGCTCTTCCTTATTATTTACTAAATATCCATTCATATTGTTATTTTCTAAAGCCTTTATGGTTCTTTCTATTTTTTTATCTTCAACCCAATCTAAATTATTATCCATAGTAAACAACCTCCAAAATTATGTTATAAATTCTATTTAATTGTATCATATTTTCTATTATTTTTTTATGCTAAGTAATTTATCTAAATAAGTAGATTTTAACTGTTCATTAGCTAAAACTCTTTTAGTAGGTTCTAATTTTAGTATACTAGACAATATAGCCCCCATTGCTCTATGACTTGCTAGTGCATTATTATCAAAAATAAGATTTGCTAATTGACCTTTTTCAATTGCCATTAATACAACTCTATGTACTGAACTTGAAGGTGTAATTATTTTTTCATTTCTTTTTAATAATATTATACTTTTTTTGTAACAGTTTCTAACGCACACACCACATCCTAGACATCTTTCTTCATCTATTTTGATTATTACTTTATCATTTTCTACACTTTGGCTTATAGCATCTATTGGACATGCTTTTACACATTTCCCACACTTTACGCAAGTATCTATGTTTATACTTGGTATAAAACTTGTAGTTTGTACAGGATGTAAATTACCAAATTTCTTTGCTGCAACCATTGCTTCACAGCAGCAACCACAGCAATTGCATATAAAATTCACTCCTTTTTTTACATTTTCCCCACATTGAACTAAGTTACTTTCATAAGCTTGGTGCAATAATTCTTTACATTCTGAAGCATCAACTCTTCTAGCAAATTTATTATTTATTAAAGAATTTGCAGTTCCATTAAATGTCATACATATATCCATAGGTGCATTACAGCTTTTTCCAACATGTTGCATTCTATGTCTACAATAACACATACTAATTCCAATATGTTCTGCTTCTTCAATAATATGAGTAGCTCTCTCATGATCCAATATAGTTACTTCATTATCATTGGTTAGCACTTCCTCTTGAACATATACTCTTCCTAGTTTTGTTTCTGCTGAATAAAATAGGTCTTTTATAAAATCTTCTTCTACAGAAATGTATTGATAATAAAGTTCTGCTAGTAACTTTTGATCTATATCATTTCTAGTTCTCATCATTGCAAATTCGAAAAAACCAGCCATAGGCGGTGGTAATATATATAACTTTCCTTTCTCATCCTCTATATCTAATAGTAATGCTTTTTTTGCTAATCCATCTAATGCCTTATATGCTTCACTTTCACTTACACTCCATATGTTTGCTGCTGTTTTTATCCTAAATGCTTTTATGGGCAGTTGTGCTACAAGTTCAGCTTCTTTTTCAGTAAATAATATACTCAGTATCTTATATAATACTTCTGATGCTGGAGCTCCTTGAGGAAATTTATTTAGTCTATCTTCTAAGTTTTTATATGATTCCTTTGCATTTATATGAGACATTTTAGCCACCCTTTTTAAAATTTATTTAGCTTTATATTTAATTATATACATTTTATTCTAATTTAATAATTGAATATATTAAAAAATTCGCTTTGCTCATATCGCCAACGGCTCTGCGCGTTGCTAAAAATCTTTTTTACTTTCACTAAGTATGTTGAAGTTGCTTAAATATAGCAACTTATCCACATTTTTTGAGGTAATATAATATCCTTAAGCGTAAAAAAGCATGAGCTATAGCTCATGCCTTTTTATATTGAATTATATATATTTTAATTGGAAGACATTTTTGACTATTTACAATCTATTATTGTTTTAGTCGTATCTATTTCTTTCGCCACACATCTTTGGCTGTTAATTCTCTCATTTACTAATAAGTGGTTTGTTATTCCTTTTAATGCCTTTGTTATTTTATTTATTAATATCATTTTAATCTCTCCCCTACATCTTTATCTTAAGTATATTGTATACAATATACTATGTTAAGTCAATCTTTTATTAAAAGTTTAATTTTTATCAATTTTTTTAGTTTGTAAACTTTCCGTTAAACAAAGTTAAGAACAAGTTATTTCAATTGCTCTACTCTATTTATATGAATATAATGAACTTAGTTCATAATATTTTTATCAAAGGGAGGTGGTTTAATGCCTAAGATTTTAGAGAATGTAAAGGAGGATATACTAACTACAGCAAGGCATATGGTATTAGTGGAACATCTTCCTAATGTAAGTATTAGAGAAATAGCATCTAGATGTAATATAAGCACAGGTACAATTTATAATTATTTTAATTCAAAACAAGATATAATTGTGTCAATAACCTGGCAAGAATGGTACTTAGCTCTTAAAAGAATAGATATCCATAACAATAGCAACATTAACTATATGGAAAAACTAAAAAATATCTTCATTGAAATACGAAACTTTTTGAACATGGTTCACAATATACAACATGAACATTTTTTTGAACAAATAGAAATAGAGAAATTTATGAAGATGCAAAAGGATAAAAAAGTTCTTCATGAAGTCCTCTCATCAAAGGTTTGTGGTGCATTATCAAGCACTGAAATATCCGAGCAAAATTCACTAGTTTGTAGCATTATCATAAAAATTTTTTGTTCCTACGCTTTATATTCTGAGATAAGTTTTGAAGACTTAAAGCCGTACATTGAAAAGTTAATACACTAATATTTAAGGGAGGTGTCTCAAATTGGACACTAATATTAATAATAAAAAAGATTCTAAGCTTGTCATAATTCTCCTATTATATCTACTTGGTATTTTTATGGGTGCTATTGACACAGGTATTGTTTCTCCTGCAAGAACAGTTATCCAAAATAACCTTGGTGTAAATGAAAAAACTGGTATATGGCTGATCACTATTTACACATTAACTTATGCAGCTATTATTCCTATCTCAGGTAAGCTAGCTGATAAGCTTGGCAGAAAATATGTTTACATTGTAAGTATTTTCTTATTTGGTGGTGGATCTTTAATCTGTGGTTTATCCTCATTTTTCTCAAGTTTTCCTATGTTGCTTGCAGGACGTGTAATTCAAGCTATTGGTGGCGGTGGAATTATGCCTATTGCCAATGCTGAATTTGGTACTACTTTCCCTCCAGAAAAAAGAGGTATGGCACTAGGCTTGGTTGGTGCAGTATATGGTATTGCAAATATACTTGGTTCAACTATTGGTAGTGGTATATTGGATATATTCGGTACAGAAAATTGGAAATACTTATTCTTTGTAAATGTACCTATCTCTATAGTTATAATAGTTGGGGGTCTTATCTTCATTAAGAATAATAAAGGAGAAAACAATGCAAAAATAGATAAATTAGGTACTTTATTTTTAGTATGTATGATAGTTTCTTTACTATATGGACTTATGAATATTGATTTCTTTAATTTTAAAACATCTATACAAGATAGTTCTGTATATCCGTATTTAATAGCCTTTATCTGTTTGCTTCCAATATTTATTTTTGTTGAGCGTAAAGTGTCTGATCCTATTTTAAAGATTAACTACTTTACAAAGCCTAGAATTGTAATAGTGCTTATTTTATCTTTAATAGTTGGTATCGGTATGATGGGTATGGTCTTTGTTCCTCAATTTGCTGAAAATGCCTTGAAGATAAAAGCTGGTTCTGGTGGATATTTTGTAGCTCTTCTAGGATTATTTGCAGGATTTGGTGCTCCTATGAGTGGTAATTTAATAGATAAATATGGACCTAAAAAAATATTATTATTTGGATTTACAATATCCATGTTAGGTGCTCTTTACCTATTTACAGTTGCTACAAGAACTAACTCTTGGTTTAGTGTTTGTATTAGTTTAATAATAATGGGTACTGGTATGGGCTTTACAATGGGTACTCCTCTAAACTATATGATGTTAGAAAGTACACCTACTAAAGAAGCTTCCTCTGCACTATCTACTTTATCATTAATTCGTTCTATTGGTACATCTATTTCACCAGCTATAATGATAGGTTTTTTAGCAAATGCAGGTGCAAATGTTCAGAATGATATTATGAATATAATTGGTCAGCCACAAACACCTCAAATAGTTCAAGTTACAGAACTTCAAAATATGTTAGATGAACTAAAATCAGATCCTGATATGGCTAAACAACTTAAAAATGTTATTATCCCAGATGTAAGTAATAGTTCTTCTAATAAAATTGATATGAGCAGTGGTTCTCTTCCAAAAGATTTATTAAATAAATTACAATCGTCTGACGTTACTACTATAACTGGTATTACAAAAGAAGTTTCTACAGCTATGTACAACGAAAAAGTACCACCTGTAATAGCTAAAATAGAAAATAATGTTCAAAAAGGTATTAATGGTACTCAAAAAGGTATTGATGGTATGACTACAGGTCAAGAAAAGCTTCAAGAAGGTATTGATGGTATCCAAAAGGGTATCGATAATATGTCTAAAGCTGTGGCTGGTATTGAAAAAGGTATGGCTGGTATACAAAAAGGATATGATGGTATAAGTAAAGGTATTGTTGGTATGGAACAAGGTATAGCTAAACAAGATGGAGCTATAAAACAAATGGAAGATGCATACAACAAAATACCTAATATTCCTTCACCAAATCCAGGAGACAGTAATGGAAATAACTCAACTACTATGCCTCCTGGTGGTGGAAATAGTATGGATAAAGAACAGATGAAAGCTCAAATAGATAAGTTAAAGACTGCTAGAGAAGAATTAAACACTAAACTTCAAGCTAGTATTGCTCAAAGAAATAAATTAGATTCTCAACTTAATACTATGAAAAGCCAAAAAAGTAAACTAGAAGCACAATTATCTAAGACTAAAAATCAAAAACAAGATATGATAGCTGCTTTAGCTAAAATGGAAACACAAAAAGCTTCTTTAGTTGCTTTAAATGATAAAACTAAGGAAGTTAAAGAAGCTATACCTGTAGCTTTTGCTAAATCTCAAAAAGACTACATTACTTCTATTGAAAATAAAAGAGAAAAAATTGAAGGTTCTTATCAGTCCGCTTTAAATGTTGGATTTAAACAAATGTATATAGCAGTATTCTGTGTTAACTTAACTGCTGCTGTAATAGTTTTATTCTATAAATCTCCTAAAAAAATAGAACAAGAGTCTTAAACCACCTTAAAATAGGTATGCTAGAAATTTAGCATACCTATTTTACTATATAGTTATATACTTTTCCATTCTTATATCATCATGCCATCTGCCCTGATAATATATAAATTCTTTATTTCTACCTATTGGCTTATATCCTAATTTTGTATAAAATCTTATTGCTTTTTCATTGTACTCAAATACACCTAGCTCTATCCTATTATTATTTAATTCTCTACTCTTTTCTTCTATGAATTCCATAGCATATCTGCCTATGCCTTTATCACGATAAGCATCTTCCCCTATACAAATACTTATCCATGATGATTTTTTTTCTTTGTTGTATAGCATCCCAAAATTACTTTCTACACTTACATATCCTACCTTTATACTTCCATCTAAGATTATGTATATATGTTTATCTGGATTAGCTATAAGCCCGAATAACATGTCTCTACCTTTTATATCTTCCATTTCACCTTCTTTAAGATTAGGTCTAATAAAGTACTTAATCTCCTCTTGATTATCCCATTTGGCAATTAGCTCAAAATCTTCAATATCCTTCTCTGTCAGTTCTCTAAATTTAATTTTCATATATATCTCCCTTGTTAATAATTAGCTTCCTTAATTTCTTGAGGTAATTCTATAGATACTATAGTCCCTTCCCCTAGCTTACTATATACTTTTATATTGCCATTATGTACATCGACTATGTATTTTGCTATAGATAGTCCAAGACCTGTCCCCCCACTTTCTTTATTTCTAGATTTATCACTTCTATAAAATCTACTAAAAACATGTGGCAAGTCCTCTTTGCTTATTCCTATACCATTATCCTCAATTAGAATATATACTCCCTTATTATTTTTAAAGCTATTTATTTTTATAGTGCCTCCCTCTGCTGTGTATTTCATACTATTGTCTACAAAAACTCTAATAGCTTCTTTTATAAGGTTTCTATCACCATAGATTGTAACTTCTTCATTTTTTGTACTTAAAATATTATGATTTTTATCTATCATAATACTTTCTTTTACAACTTCATCTACTAATTCATTTATTTTAAAATCTTCTTTTTCAATTATTTGCTTATTTCTATCTCCCCTTGCTAAAAACAATAAACTTTCTATTAATTTTTTCATACTTAGAGATTCGTCTTTTATAGCACTTATAGATTCTTCTAATACTTCTTTATCATCTTTGCCCCATCTACTTAGTAAATTGGCATATCCTTGAATTACCGATATAGGAGTTCTAAGCTCATGAGAAGCATCTGATACAAATTGGTTCTGTTTTTCTATAGAGCATTGAATTTCATCTAACATTGTGTTGAAGGTTTTAGCTAAATCTTTAAGTTCATTCTTTACGCCTGACACATCAAGCCTAGTATCTAAATCATTTATTGATATCTCTTTAACTTTTTCAATCATATTGTCCACTGGTCTTAACGACTTTTTAGATATTCTATAACTGAATATCATAATAATAAAGGCTTCTACTATGTTAAATACAACTAAAATAGTAATTAAAATTAAATGTACATCTTCACCTACATCAGTACTCTTATCAAATAAATATACAATTCCAAAAGTTCCTATTGCTGACATTAAAATAAACATTACTGAATAACTTAAAGTCATTTTACTTTTTATTGAAAATCTAATTTTCTCATATATGCTATGTTTTAAATTTCTTTTTACTCTATTCTTCTTCATCTTTTATTTGATACCCAACTCCTCTTACTGTGTGTATAAGCTTAATATTAAATTTGTTATCTATTTTGCTCCTCAAATACCTTACATAAACATCTACTACATTAGTATCTCCTATATAGTCATACCCCCATATTCTTTCTAAGATTTTATCTCTAGTGACTACCATACTCTTATTATCTAGCATATATTTCAATAAATCGAATTCCTTCTTAGTTAACTCTATATTCTCATCTCCGTAAGCTACAATATGTCTTTTTTCATCTATAATTAACTTTCCTACTCTTAAAACATCATCCTCTATTACAGGTGTACTATTTACTTTTCTTTTTAAGCATACTCTAATACGAGCTAGAAGCTCTTCTATTGCAAAAGGCTTTGTCATATAATCATCTGCACCAATATCTAATCCCATTACCTTGTCTGTTACTTCACTTTTAGCTGAAAGCATTATTACCGTAACACTACTAACTGCTCTTATTCTTCTAAGTACTTCCATTCCATTTAAAGATGGTAGCATTACATCTAGTATTATAAGATCATAGTCATTTTGAAGTGCTAAATTTAACCCTTCTCTACCATCATGACTTATATCAACATTATATCCTTCATATTGTAGTTCAAGTTGAATAAACCTAGCTATTTTTGCTTCATCTTCAATTATTAATATATTCGACTTTTCCATATTTTCTCCCTAATTTTTTTATTCTATATTTTATATTCTACCACAATTTACCTTTTAAGAAAGGGTTAGTTTACATAATAAAAGCTACCTTATTTTCTAAGATAGCCCCCTTGATTTTATTTGAGTTTTTATAGTTTTGTTATTTCATCTGTAGCTTTTTGAGCAAATTCATTTGCTTTAGTAGATGCATTATATAGCACTTGATTTATTTGAGATTCTTTATCTTTCAAATTTTCTATTTTTATTTTATAACCAGTGAATATAGATACTACTAAACCTCCAATAGTTATATGAGGTGCAAATACAGTCGATACTATTGCTAATGATGCAGGTATATTAAGTGCTATTTTTTCTTTCTTATATACTTTAATTTCTATTTCGTTTAATCTTTTTATTACGCCTTTACCTTTTGTATAATATCTACTAGAATCTTCTTTTATGTCTGTTTTAGTTTTATTTTCATTTTCTAAGTATAATATAGCTGCTACAACATCTCCACCAAATTTTTCTAACACTTCCTTCGCTTCTTTGTATCCTACATTTGCTCTAGTTTTTACTGCATCAATTTGTTCCATTGTTATTTTTTCCATTTTTTCTACCCCTTAATTTAATTTATTTTATATTTATATTATAGGTATAGAGTCTTAGTATAAACTTAGATAAAGATTAAAATTAGATTAAAAAGTTATTTTTTTAGATACACTTATCATTCCAGAAATATTTAATAATCTAAGTATATTTAAAGCCTCCCTAATTTTCAGGGAGGCTTTATAATTTATTGAGAATTGCTCTTTTTTAATTCTATTTGTTTTTCTAAAAACTCTAATTGCTTTTTAGCTTGCTCTATTTTTATTTTTAAGGTATCTACTTTTACTTGTTTAGAAGATTTAGCTTTTTCATTTTGAGCACTTTCAACATCTTGCTGAACTTTTTCATATATCATTTCTAAAGCTTCAATTCTTTGATTCATCTTCTCATATTCTTTTTCTGGATTATCAAAAACACTTTCTTTTTTCTTTTCCATAGAACATAGTATTTTGAAGTAAACAAATGTCATCATTAAATTTACTATTATTTCTGATACATTGTAACTAGTTTTATTAGCTAATAAAGTTACTCCTGCAAAAGTTATTATATTGAATATAAATAAATTGTTTAATACCTTTCTGTTTTCTTTAACCTTATTTTCATCTTTATCTTTCATAAATTTATAAGGTATTGCTATCGTAACTATTGGTGCT
>NZ_JBOFOR010000225.1:0-3118 GCF_051659545.1 Romboutsia sp.
CATTACCAAGAAAAATATTAGGCTACAATACACCCGAGAAACTATTTGAAGAACACTTAGATTCTATATATGCAGCCTAATATTTGGGTTATTTTTCATATTTTAAAAAATAGTTCAATTTGATATTGCAATTAAGCAACAATAATATTATATAAAAAATAGCATATTTATAAAATACATAAAATAAATATATTTAGAAAATCAACTTAGAAAATTATTAATATATCATTTAAATATATTAACAAAAATGTGTAATAAGTGGAAAAACTAATACTTACAAGGTAAATTATGCTAAAATTATAGTAGAAAAACATATTGGGGGAAAATATAAAATGATAAAGGTAAATTTTAAATCGAATAATAAAGAAGTTTACTGTGAAAAAGGGGAAAACTTGTTAGAAGTTGCAAGAAAAGCAGGAATTTTCATCGATGCTCCTTGTAACGGAAATGTATCTTGTGGAAAATGTAAAGTTAAGCTATTAAGGGGAAACGTTGACACAGAAAAAACATTACATATAAAAGATGAAGAATGGGAACAAGGATATATATTAGCATGTAATACAAAGGTAGTAGAAGATATAGAAATCGAAATTCCTTCGAAATTATCATCATCTATGCATGGAATGAAAATAGAAGGAAGCGACAAGAAAAAGGATAAAGAAATCTTTGATAGGGCAAAGAAAATAATAGAAGAAAACGATTTTGAATTTAAAACAAATATAGTTAAAAGCTACATAGAATTAGAAGAGCCTACATTAGATGACAATATATGTGATATAGATAGATTAGAAAGACACGTAAGAAACAACTTAGGATTTAATGAAATAGACTTTACTATGGAGTTACTTAGAAAGACTCCTGTGGCTTTAAGAGAAAAGGATTTCAAAGTAACTATAACTTATGTAAAGAAGAAAAATAAATTAACAATATTAAATATAGAACCAGGCAATACAGAAGGTGAACTTTATGGAGTTGCAATAGATATAGGAACAACTTCAGTAGTAGTTTGCTTAGTAAATCTATACACTAAAGAAGTAATAGATAAAGCTTCATCTGGAAATGCTCAAATAAAATATGGAGCAGATGTTATACATAGAATTATATATTCAACTAAGAAAAATGGACTAGATGAATTAAATAAAGCAGTAGTAGATGATACTATAAATTCATTATTAGAGTCTATATATACAAAAAATAATATAGAGAAAGACAACGTAGTTAGCCTTGTAGTAGCTGGAAATACAACAATGTCTAGTTTATTCTTAGGTGTACATTCTGATTACTTAAGACAAGAACCATTTATACCAGCATTCTTAAAATCACCTAGATTAATAGGTAAAGATATAGGTCTTAATGTAAATAATAGTGCGTATGTTTATCTTGCTCCATCTGTAGCAAGTTATGTTGGAGGAGATATTACAGCAGGGGTATTATCTGCAGGTATATGGGCTAGTGAAGAAAATGTATTATTTGTAGACTTAGGAACTAATGGTGAGATAGTATTTGGTAACAAAGACTATATGATGAGTTGTGCTTGTTCAGCTGGACCTGCTTTTGAAGGTGGAGGAATAAGTTGTGGTATGAGAGCCTCAGGTGGTGCTATTGAAAAAGTAAACATAGATAAAGAAACTTTAAAACCAGAGCTTACAATAATAGGAGATGGGGAACCTGTAGGAATCTGTGGTTCAGGAATAATAGATTTAATATGCAAAATGCTTCTTACTGGAATAATTGATAGAAGAGGAAAAATGCATAGAGATATAGATAACGATAGAGTAAGGTTTAATGAGCATGAAATAGGGGAATATGTATTAGCTTTTAAAGAAGAATACAATATAGAAAATGATATAACAGTAAATGAAATAGATATAGATAACTTTATAAGAGCAAAGGGAGCTATATATTCAGGGGCTGCTACTCTTATAGAAAGCTTAGGGATGGACTTTAGTGTTATAGATAAGATGCTTATAGCAGGTGGAATAGGAAACAATCTAGATATAGAAAATGCAATATTAATAGGCTTATTACCTGATATAGAAAGAGAAAAATTTGAATATATAGGAAATAGCTCATTAGTAGGGTCTTATCTTACATTAATAAGCAAGGATGCGAAAAAGAAATTACAAGAAATAGGTAATGAGATGACTTATGTAGAATTAAGTGTCTATCCGTCATATATGGATGAATTTATATCTGCATGCTTCTTACCACATACAAATATAGAGCAATTCCCAACTGTAAAAGAACTATTGGAGGGATAGGATATGAGCTTAGCTGATAAAATGCAAAAAGCTATGAAAATCAAAAATGATAATTTTGGAAATACCATAGAGTTTTCATATCCAAATGAAACTTTAGCAATTAGTACTACAAATAATAGTTGTTCTTTAAGTTGTGCCCATTGTAATGGGCACTATTTAAAGAATATGACTCCTATAAATGAGTATGAAAGTAAGGTCAAAGGAAGAAATATAAATAGTTTGTTATTAAGTGGAGGATGTAGTTTTGATGGAGATGTTCCTATAAATAATCATCTAGACACTATAAAAAAATTAAAAGAAGAAGGATATAAATTAAATGCTCATTTAGGTCTTATGGATAAAGAGAGTATAGAGGCTGTTTGTAGGTATTTAGATGTAGTTTCTTTTGATTTAGTTTTTGATAAAGATACTATAAAAGAAGTTTACAAGATAGATAAAACAAGAGAAGACTACATAAAAACTTATGAAACAATAAAGGAAAATACAGAAGTAGCACCTCATATATGTATAGGACTAAAGGGGGGAGAAATAAAGGGAGAATATGAAATAATAGATTATTTAGCTCAAGAACCTCCTAAAAAAATAACCTTTATAGTATTAATACCTACAAAAGATACAGACTATGAAAATGTAAGTGCACCAGATTTACAACAAGTGGCAGATGTACTATGTGAAGCTAGAATAAGTTTACCGAATACAGAAATTAATTTAGGGTGTATGAGACCTAGGGGACCTTACAGAAAAGAATTAGATGAACTAGCATTAAAGTGCGGAGTAAATAGAATAGTTCTACCATCTAGAGACGCTAAGAATAAAGCAATACAAATGAATATGACTATAACAGAGACTAAGGAGTG
>NZ_JBOFOR010000226.1:0-7537 GCF_051659545.1 Romboutsia sp.
GCAGGAACTAATTATAGCGTACTCTTTACAGTTAAGCAAAATGATAAGGTAGATATTGTACAATCATCAAATGGGTGGTATAAGATAAAAACTAATTCAGGAAAAGAAGGTTGGGCTTCTTCTAGTTATATATCTGTAAATAATGCTTCGAATGGCAGTTCTACAAGTGGAATAACTAAGACAGTAAACACAAATGGACTTAACATTAGAAGTGGAGCAGGTACTAGCTACAGAGTTATAGGAACATTAAACAAAGGTTCAAAAGTAGAAGTAACATCTGAAAGTAATGGATGGACAAAAATAAAACAAGATGGAAGAATTGGATATGTAGCAAGTAAGTATTTAGATTCTCAATCGTCAAGTAACTCTAGTAACGTTACAAAAGAAGTAACAACAAACGGATTAAATGTAAGAAGTGGACCAGGAACTAGTTATGGTGTAGTTGGAAAGTTAAATCAAGGAAATAAAGTACAGGTTATAAGTGAAAGCAGTGGATGGTCAAAAATAAATTTCAATGGAAAAACAGCATATGCTTCTACTGGATATTTAAAAAATACATCGCAAACTCCAAATCCAACACCACCGCCTAATCCAAATCCGCCTTCAACATCAAATCCAGACACTAAGCCAGAAGAAATAAAAGAAACGAAAGAAGTAAACACAAATGGGTTAAATGTAAGAAGTGGTCCAAGTACAAGTTATGGAAAGATAGGTGCCTTGAGTAAAGGAAATAAAGTTGGAGTAATGTCTGAGGGTAATGGATGGTCTAAAATAGATTACAATGGAAAAGTAGGATATGTTTCAAGTCAATACTTAACAAAGGTAACTACAAATCCAACTCCAACTCCACCACCAACTACAAATCCACCGACTACAAACCCTCCAGTGACAGATGGTGGAGGAACAGTAAACAATACTCAATTAAATTATACTTTAGATGAACATGTAAATGCTCAATATGATAGAATAAGTGTAGGTGGAAATGTAATAGACTCTAGTAAGCCGAGAAATACAGAAGCTTTAACAACATATGCAATAAGACAAGCAAGAGCTTTTGTACCAGCGGATAAAACGGATTTAGAATATTTCTTAAATCCGAGTAATTTTATTAGTAGCAAAAAAGGAATGTTACAATTTTTAAGAATAGATAGCTACAAAGAAGGTGCTTCAGTAAATGAGTTGAATTCATATTTAAACTCTTTAGCACCGGCAACATCAGGAACTAATGTTTTTTACAATCAAGGACAAACATTTATAAATTCAGCAAAAAAATACAATATAGATGTTGTATATCTTGTATCACATGCTATGTGGGAAACTGCATATGGAAAGTCAACCTTAGCTCAAGGTCAAACATTGACTACATACAAGGGAGAGCCTTTAGATGCTCCTGTCACAGTATATAATTTCTTCGGAATAGGTGCAATAGATAAAAGTGCGAATGTATCAGGCGCAGAAGCTGCATATTCTAATGGATGGACAAGTGTAGAAGCAACTATTGATGGATCTGCTGGATGGATTGCTCAAAATTATATAAAAAATTCTAAGTACAATCAAAATACTATATATAAAATGAAATTTAATTACAGTTATACATGGCACCAATATGCAACAGATGTAAATTGGGCAAATGGCATATCTGGAATAATGTATAAATTAGTAGATATGTATGATTCACAATCAAGTTTGGTATACGACGTACCAGCTTACAAAAAGTAAAAAGAATACCTCTAGACATTTTAGATATCTAGAGGTGTTTTTTTAAATCGAAATTTCAAAAGTACTTTCTATATTTGAAATAGGTATCTAAATTATGCTCCTTTATTATATTTTTAAGATCTCCAAAATTATAAGTAGCTAAAGCATATTCTTTTATTTTGCTAAAAATATATTCTTCCCCATTGTTTTCAAAATCCAAAAATGATTTTGCAATATCCCAAGCTTTAGTTTCCCTGGAAATTAAGTTCCTTTTTAAGTCTAAAACACATTCTTCAATTTCATAAGGTAAGCTACCTTTAATTAAATCGTTGTTTTTAATATCAATGTCGTATTCAATTAATTTATCTATAAGCCTGGTTAAAATAATCGTGTATTCTTCTTTTGAGTTATATATATCAGGATCAAGTATATGGCCAACCTCATGAGACATTACAAATTTTGAAATGGATTTTATGCTAGATGGAGAAACTGGAATACAACAGTCGTACATATTAGCAAAAGCAAAAAAATTATAACAAAAAGATAAGAAACCTTGCTTAGAAGATAGAATAAGCTTAAGTTTAGGCAGTGTGCATATTGGTATATTTCTGTTTTTTGAGTAATAAAGATAAACTTTTTTATTTATACTAAGACTAATTAAAGATTTTTTTAGTAATTTTTTTTGGCCAAGTTCATTATAATAAATAGATATGTCCCGAAGATCAGATGAATTAAAACAAATCATATTAACACCGCCTCAAATTATAGTCTTTTTATATAATATTAAAAATTATAAAATTTGTAGCTAATCCCAAATAAAAATACTAATAACAGTATTGGGCTATGATATAATATTTATTTTAAGGAAGGAAGTGAGCAAGCTATGGAAACAGTAAAAGAATACTTAGAAAAATTAGAAATAAACAATAATATATTATCAAAACAACTAAAAGAAGTTTATATCAACAAAGTATTATATTTTAAAGAAGATAGAGTTGTTTATTTTTATATAACATCAAAAACTATAATTTCAAATGAAATCTTAAAAACTTTAAGAGAAGAATTAAAAGATAAATTAGATTATTTTAAAGATATAAAAATTAAAATTAGATATATTGGATTGGATAGAAAACAAACTAAGGACATAATAAAAATGTATTGGATAAATATACTATACATCTTAAAGGATATTTGCCCATCTATAGGAGGGTGGTATAAGCAGGTAGAATATTTGTGCATAGGTAATTTATTAAAAATAAAAATTCCAAAGGATATATTTTATGAAAGGCTTATGAAGCAAAATGTAATATATGTGCTTAAAAGTACTTTGAGTGAAGAATTAGGAATAGATGTAGATATATTCATAGAAAAAGCGATAGATGAAGAAGTAAACATAAATAAAATAATAAATAGACATGATAAAATAACTGAAGACAAAATTAAAGAATTAGAAATAAAATCTACTGAAGAAAAACCAGAGGAAGAGGAATCAGCTTACGTTATAAAACCTGAGGTGGATGAAGAATTAATTTACGGTGAAAATGTAAATGCTATGATAGAAAAAATAAATAATTTAAGCAACTCATCGGGAACTATTGCGGTAATGGGAGAAGTTTTCGATGTTGAAACTAAAGAGCTTAGAAATGGGAAAATATTATTAATGTTATCTGTGACAGATTACACTAGCTCTATATGTTGTAAGCTTTTCTTAAATGATATTAACAAAGATGCTGTATTAGATAATATTAAAAATGGATCATATTTAAAAATAAAAGGCGACATAATTTACGATACTTATCAAAGAGAGCTTACGCTAACGATAAGTGGTATAAGAAAAGAAAAAAAGTCAGAACGCCAAGATACAAGTGAAGAAAAAAGAGTGGAGCTTCATGCTCATACTCAAATGTCCTCAATGGATGCTATATGCTCAACAAAAAAACTTGTAGAGCGTGCTGCAAAATGGGGACATAAAGCAATAGCAATAACAGACCATGGAGTAGTTCAAGCATTTCCAGAAGCAATGAATACGGCTAAAGCTAATGATATTAAAGTGCTATATGGAGTAGAAGGATATTTAGTAGAAGATAGCTTAGATATAATAGAAAATGCAAATGACAAAGAACTTTCACAAACCTTTGTAGTTTTTGATATAGAGACAACTGGATTTTCTAATACAAATGACAGCATAACAGAAATTGGAGCTGTGAAAATAGAAAAATTTGAAGTTATAGGTAAGTTTAGTGAACTTATAAATCCTCAAAAAGATATTTCCTATAAGATACAGGAACTAACAGGAATTACTAATGATATGGTAAAAGATAAACCTACAATTGAAGAAGTATTACCTAAATTTATAGAGTTTATAGGAGATAGTGTACTAGTAGCTCATAATGCAGATTTTGATATGAGCTTTATAAGTGAAAAATGTAAACAACAAGATATAGAATTTAAAAATAAGAGTGTAGATACCTTAACATTAGCAAGAATACTATTACCAGATTTAAAAAGGCACAGATTAAATGTAGTAGCAAAGGCTTTAGGTGTACCCCTTTTAAATCACCATAGAGCGGTAGATGATGCTCAGGCAACGGCCCTTATATTTGTTAAGTTTTTAGATATGCTAGTTAAAAAGGGAGTAAATACGTTAAAAGAAGTAAATGAAGTTTTAGGAAAAATAGATTACACAAAACTAGGAACTAACCATGTAACACTAATTGCTCAAAACTATACAGGGCTGAAAAATCTCTATAAAATAGTTTCTGATGCTCATGTGAAACACTTTTATAGAGCGCCGAGAATACTTAGAAGTTTCTTAGAAGAACATAAAGAAGGTATTTTAGTTGGTTCTGCCTGTGAAGCAGGAGCAGTATTTAAAGCTGTAAAGAAAAATGTAAATGATGAAGAAATGGCTAAAATAATAGATTTATATGACTATGTAGAAGTTATGCCAATAGACAACAATAGATTTATGATAGATAAAGGCGAAGTTGAAGGTGAAGAAGAGTTAAGAGAATTAAACCGAAAAATGATAGAAGTAGCACAACAATTTGGCAAAATACCAGTGGCTACAGGTGATGTTCACTTTTTAGATAAACATGATGCAGTTCTTAGAAAGGTGCTTAAATACTCTCAAGGATTTAAGGTAGATGAAGAAGAAACTTATCTTCATTTTAGAACTACAAATGAAATGTTAGATGAGTTTAGATACTTAGGAGACGAATTGGCCTACGAAGTAGTAGTGACAAATACTAATAAAATAGCAGATATGGTAGAAAGTATAAAGCCAATACCAGATGGTACTTTTCCACCAGAAATAGAAGGGTCTGATGTAGAGCTTAGAGATATGTGTTATGTCAAGGCAAAAAGAATTTATGGAGATCCAATACCAGAGGTAGTTATAAATAGATTAGATAGAGAGTTAAACTCAATCATAGGAAATGGATATGCTGTGATGTACATTATATCTCAAAAACTAGTTACAAAGTCATTAAGTGATGGATATCTAGTTGGTTCAAGAGGATCAGTTGGTTCATCTTTTGCAGCTACTATGAGTGATATAACAGAAGTTAATCCTTTGCCAGCTCACTATATTTGTGATGATGAAAATTGTAAATATTCATATTTCTTTGAAATAGGGGAATATGGTTCAGGGGTAGATTTACCTGATAAAGACTGTCCAAAGTGTGGAAAACCACTTAGAAAAGATGGGCATGATATACCTTTTGAAGTTTTCCTTGGATTTGAAGGGGATAAGGAACCAGATATAGACCTTAATTTCTCTGGAGATTATCAGCCAATAATTCATAAATACACAGAAAATCTATTCGGTGAAGGTTATGTTTATAGAGCAGGTACAATAGGTACAGTAGCTGAGAAAACTGCTTATGGTTATTCTAGAAAATATATAGAAGAAAATAATATAAATGTACCAAGTGCAGAAGCCCTAAGACTAGCCAATGGATGTACGGGAGTAAAAAGAACTTCTGGACAGCATCCAGGTGGAGTAATGGTTATTCCTCACTACAAAGATGTGTATGATTTCACACCTATACAGTACCCTGCAAATGATACATCTTGTGGAGTTATAACTACACACTTTGACTATCATTCAATAAGTGGACGTATACTAAAACTTGATATACTTGGACACGATGCTCCGACTATGATAAGGATGCTAGAAGATCTTACAGGTATAATAGCAACAGATATACCACTAGATGACCCTAAGACAATGTCATTGTTTACTTCAACTGAGGCTTTAGGGGTAACACCTGAGGAAATAAATTGTCCAATAGGGTCACTAGCAATACCGGAGTTTGGTACAAAATTCGTTAGACAAATGTTACTTGATACAAAGCCAACAACTTTTGCAGCACTTGTACGTATATCTGGTCTTTCTCATGGTACCGATGTTTGGTTAAACAATGCCCAAGACTTAGTTAGAGAAGAAATAGTTGGAATAGATGAGGTTATATCAACTCGTGACGATATAATGAACTACTTAATATTTAAAGGATTAAAACCTAAAAATGCCTTCACAATAATGGAAAATGTAAGAAAAGGTAAAGGATTAAAACCAGAGCATATAGAGGAAATGAACGAAAATGATGTTCCCGAGTGGTATATAGGCTCATGTCAAAAGATAAAATACATGTTCCCTAAAGCCCATGCTGTTGCTTATGTTATGATGTCCTTTAGACTTGCTTATTGTAAGGTTCATTATCCAGAAGCTTTTTATGCAACTTATTTTACAACTAAGGCAGAAGATTTTGATGCTGATTTAATAGTAAAGGGAATTGATGCTATAAAAGGTAAAATTCATGAAATAGAAAGTTTAGGAAATGATGCAACAACTAAAGAAAAAAATATACTTACTGTTCTTGAAGTTGCACTTGAAATGTATGCTAGGGGTATAAAGATACTTCCGGTGGATATATATAAATCAGATGCTCAGTTGTTCCAAGTTCCAGGTAAGGGAGTGTTGCTTCCTCCAATGATAGCATTACAAGGGGTTGGAGAAAATGCTGCAATTAATATTCAAAGAGAAAGAGATAATGGAGAGTTTATTTCCAAAGAGGAGTTAAGAAAGAGAACTAAGATATCTAAGACGGTTATAGAAACCTTAACTAACCACGGATCACTAAACAATATGAGTGATGAGAATCAGTTATCACTATTTTAGAGGAGGTAAAGCGATGGATTGGAAGTTGAAAAAATTTAAAGAATTAGAACTTGAAGAGATATATAAAATTTTAGAATTACGAAATGAGGTATTTGTTGTAGAGCAAGAGTGTGCGTACCAGGATTGTGATGGTAAAGATGAAAACTCATACCATTTATTTAGTGAGGATAATGGAAAAGTTGTTGCATATTTAAGAATCTTAGAAAAAGGAGTTTCTTATGATGAAATTGCAATTGGACGAGTGTGTATTCGCCGAGATTATCGTGGTAAAGGTATATCAAGAGAAATGATGTTAAAAGCAATTGAGTTTATAGAAAATAGTCTAAATGAAAATGAAATTAAAATTCAAGCGCAATCATATTTACTTGATTTTTATAAAAGTCTTGGATTTGAAGCTATTTCAGATGAATATTTAGAGGATAATATTCCACACATAGATATGTTATATAATAAGAACTAAACTATAATTTATACAATATAAAAAGAAGTCTGAGGTGGAGTTATATGGACAAATATACAAAAGAAGAATTAGAGGAAGCGTTAAAAGTTGTATCTTCAACTATTAAGAACTGTGAAAAAATGCATCCCAAATTTGCTGAAGGAACATCACAGCACACACTCCTTAAAAATAGGATAAAAGCTATGTATATTTCAAAA
>NZ_JBOFOR010000227.1:0-3568 GCF_051659545.1 Romboutsia sp.
TACGATGGATACTTAGAGGAATTAGATTCATCTAAATATTGGACAATTGAAGCATTAGTAGTTGGATTGGCTGATGAAATAGCACAAAGACATCATGATATAGAAGATGCCATAGAATTTAATATTTTAAGTGTAGAAAGTTTAATTAAAGAGATAGAAGAGAGATTTGATAATGTATTCAAAGATGAAGATAAAGCATTACTAGAAGAAATAAAAGCTAATAAAGACAATAAGCATTTATCAATTGTTTTATTCTCAAAGTTAATTGTAAATTTCCTAACAAGTGATTTAATAAAAAATACAGAAGCTAATTTAGAACAATTCATAACTGAAAATAATATTGAAGAAGGGACATTATTTACTGAAGTAAAACAAGAGAAATATAGTGCTCAGTTTGTAAAAGAATTAGTTTCATTTTCAAAAGAAGTAGAAGAAGTAGATGACAAACTACAAGATTTCCTAAAAAACAGAATTTTAAACTCATATATAGCACAAAAAATGGATGGCTCAGGTCAATATGTTATAAGAAAATTATTTGAAGCATATGTACATAATCCACAGCAGTTACCAGATAAAACTATAAAAAAATTATATACTATGTTATGCAAAGAAATAGTTAAAAATGATAATTTAGACTTAGATTACAAATATACAATTAGTGAAAAAACTAAATCAATACTTGATTATGAAAACTTTGAAAAAAATAAGTTTGATGTAGGTAGTATTAGAGATAAAATTTCTAAGATGCATTATCAGTTAGATGATGCTGATGAAGAAAAGTATAGCTTATATAATGATACTTTGTTAAGAGTAATATGTGATTTCATATCGGGTATGACAGATAAGTATGCACTAGAGCAACACAAACAACTTTATAATTGTGGTGATCTTATATAATAAATTTACATAGCTTTAATTGATTACTTTTATAAAAGTCTAATTAAGTAGAAATATGATTAGACTTTTATTAATTTAACTAAAATTAAAGAAATATGAAATTAATAAAAGGAATATTAGAGAATATGTAAAATTATATTAATATGTATAAATAAAAATATATACTATATCATATAGAAACAAATAAACGATTAATAATTAGATAAGAGGAATAAAGAGTGATGATTGTATAATGCAATAGATGAGTAAAATATAAAAGGAACAAGGGGGGAGTAGTTTGAAAACTTTTTATATTTCAGATTTACATTTATACCATAAGAACGTAATAAAAATGTGTAGTAGACCTTATGAAGACTTAGAAGAAATGAATGCGGATTTTATACATAAATGGAATAGTGTAGTTACACACGAAGATAAAGTAATGATACTAGGTGATGTTGGATTTCCAAGAAATCAAGAATAAATAAAAGAAATAATAAATATAGTAAAACAGTTAAAAGGAAAAAAGTATTTAGTAATAGGTAATCACGATTATAAATTAGTAAAAAATGAAGAATTTAGAAGCTTATTTGAGGAAATAGAATACTATATGAGAATTAGAGATAATAATAAATTAGTGATACTATCTCACTATCCAATGGAGGAGTGGGATGGTTTATATAGAGGAAGTTATCATCTATTTGGACATGTACATAATAAGGACCAGCATCTATTAAAATTAGATAATAGATTTAATGTTTGTACTGATGTTATAGGATTTACGCCAAGAATCTTAGATGAACTAATTGAGATAAGAGAAAGTGATAAATTAAACTTTGATCTATATAAGAAAATAGTAGAAGGTTTAGAAGGAAAATTAAGTAAAGAAATTTTAGAAAAAATTGCATATACTAGCATTCCCAATGAGGGTAAATATGATGATCATATTGTAATTAGAGTGCATTTATCAGATGATGTAGATATGGATGAGATGGGATGTATACTTATAAGTATTAGAAAAAGTGCGGAAGCATTAGGTTATTCTAATGCAAAAAGGATAATGGTAGATTTTCTTAATGCTTAATATAGAACATAGATTTAATTTTAAAATTGATTTTATCTCACAGTAATACTTAAAATATAAGACAATTTGCATGAATTTGCTTGTAGAAATATTAAATATTATTAATGTATACTTGTAATGTTAACGTTAAATGTAAAAATAAGTCTTGATATGCAAATGGTAATTATTAATAGGTTATTTAGATAAAATATTTAAGAAGTTTAGGGGGGGAATTCTGAGGAAGCAAGGGCGTATTTAAAAATAACTAGAGATGAAGAAGAAGTTCTGAGTTCTGATGAAATGGCTGAAATTGTATTCAAAGCATGTGAAGAGATAGAGTATGGTATATTTTGATGGATATAATAGAAATGAAATTAGCAGGATAACTAATGAGGAAGACTTGTTTTTAGGAAAAATTGATAAGTATGAAATTGAGTATAGTTATACAAGTACGAATCCTGATAAGAAGGTTTGTATTTTAAGAGATGAAGAAGTTTATAGGTTGGGATAATTAATAATTATATAAAATCTAAAAGAATGATTATTATATTTACAAAGAAAAACTTGAGAAAATTTATTAAGTCAATAATATATGTACTCAGTAATAGTCGTATAAAAAGGTAGTATTCAAGTTATTGAAATAACTTGAATACTACCTCTAGTGGGAGAACTTGACGTTTTATGCAGAGTTCTTATTATCTATGATAGAGATATAAATAGAACTTAAGGAATTTTATATAGTTTGTGGATATGGAGTAAAAATAAGTATGAACAGATAGAATAGATAGGTCTAAGTTAAACAATTAGGTGCTAGAAAATAAATATCAGAAAGCTCTATAAAAAGTAACTAATATGAAGGGATTGGAAAATGAGTAAAAAAAATAAATATAACCCGTATACACAAAAAGAAATTGGTAATCTTAAAAAAATAGTAGAAGATAATAAAAATTTACTTTTAACAGGTGGTATTGCAGTAGGAAAAACTTATATAGCAGAAGAATTAGCAAAAGAACTTACTAGTAAAGAAGAAAATATATTTAGGGTATCATTACATCCTGGCTATGGATATGAAGATTTTGTTAGAGGAATATCAGTAAAAACAAAAGATAAGAAAATAAACTTCGAAGAAGAGAATAAAATTTTGTTAAATTTAGCAAGAAAAGCTAATAAGGTTAAGAAAGATGATGAAAATATAGTTTTAATCTTAGACGATATAAATAGGTGTGATACATCTTCAGTTTTTGGAAATATGCTGGATTTTATAGATAGGAGAAATTTAAGTAAAGATGTAATAATACCTAATAATTTTTATATAATAGCTACAATGAATACTGCTATTTCAAGTGATTTTGGCGTTGATTATGGTTTGTTAAGGAAATTTATGATATACAATTTAGAATCAGACTATAGATTCATAGAGGCAAATGAAAATGATGAAAATAGAAAAAGACTATACCATAAAGTTAATGAATTTATAAAAGATAATATAAATTATAGATACAGGAAAGAAATAAATAAATACCTAATAGGACATGGGCTATTTGCTGAAAAGAATTATAATATTGTAGAAAAAAATATTAAGTACAGAGTTATTGTAATCTTAGAAGAGTATATACGAGATGGAATATT
>NZ_JBOFOR010000228.1:0-3266 GCF_051659545.1 Romboutsia sp.
AGTAACAGTAGCAGGAGCATCACCTGCACCACCAACAGGATATACAGTTGGAACATTAGCTATAGGAGCAGTTGCAACGGTTAGCTTTAGAGTAACTGTAGCAACAATACCAACAGTAAATCCAATACCAAACGATGGGTCAATTAGTTATGTATATAATATAACTCCGACATCAATTGGTACAGGAGGAGATAATACAAACCAAGTTACAACTAATATAAGTCAAGCTTCATTAGATTCAACTAAGGAAGTAAGCTCATCTTCAGCTACTTTAGGCGATATATTAACTTATACAATTGCTTTAAGTAACCCTGGAAATGTAGAAGTTTATAATGTTAAGCTTATAGATACAATTCCAAATGGAACTACACTAGTTCCAAATTCAGTATTTGTAAATGGTGTGCCAGATGCGGGAAGTCCAGCTCCTCCAAGCGGTTTAACAATTGGAACTATAGCTGGAGGAACTATTACAACAGTTACATTCCAAGTAACTGTAGCAAGTGTACCAAATCCAAATCCTATAGTTAATAGAAGTTCTTCTTCTTATAACTTTAATGTTGGAACAGTAGTAAATACAGGTTCATCAGGTTCAAATCCTGTTTTAACTACAGTAAGCTTTGGTAATTTAACTTCAAACAAGAATGCATCACCAGCAGGAATTAGTGTAGGTGGAACAGTAGTATATTCAATAGTATTAAAGAATACAGGAATTAGCCCAGTTTATAATGTAACTGTAATAGATACAATTGCTGATGGAGCAAGCTTTATTCCTAATTCAGTAAGAATTAATAGTGTAACAATACCAGGAGTTTCTCCAGAGCCTTTAGCAGGACTTTCGGTTCCAACTATAGCAGCAGGATCAACATCAACAGTGACATTCCAAGTTGTTGTAACTACAATACCGGCTTCTAATTCATTAATAAATGAAGCTACAACATTCTTTAACTATGATTTGAATCCAACAACACCAATATCTGGAACAATACCATCTAATATAACTACAACACCTGTTAATCAAGGAGATATAGAGGCAGTTAAGGCGTCAGACCCATCAACCGCAACAATCGGAGATGTAGTAACTTATATAGTTTCTATAGAAAATACCGGTAATGTACCAGTGTATAATGTAAACTTTATAGATACAATTCCAAATGGAACAACCTTTGTTGCAAATTCAGTAAAAATTAATGATGTAACTCTGCCAGGAGCATCACCTGCACCTATAGCTGGAGTATCAGTAGGTACAATATCTGCAGGTACAACTACTACTTTAAGCTTTAAGGTAACAATAGCAACATTGCCATCTCCTAACCCAATTTTAAATATTGGTAATGTAAGATTCACGTATAATCAAACACCTACAATACCAATAACTAAGGGTACAGGAACTAATACTGCAACTACAGATATAAGCCAAGGTTCTGTAACAATGTCTAAGGCTGTAGACTTTGTAGAAGCTGATTTAGGTTATACAGTAACCTATACTTTAGTATTAAGAAATAAAGGTAATGTGCCTGTTTATAATACAACTATAATTGATACAGTACCAAATGGAGGAACCTTTATTCCAAATTCATTAATAATAGATGGAATTCCAGATGTAGGTAGCCCAGAGCCACCAATAGGAGCAATAGTTCCAACTATACCACAAGGTTCTTCATCAACTGTAACATTCCAAATTACTGTAACTACAATGCCAAGTCCAAATCCAATGAAAAATATTGCTTCAATGAGTTTCACGTATTTTACAAATCCAACAACACCTAATTCAGGAAGTGGAACATCTAATGCTGTAAATACAAAAGTAAATCACGGAGATATAAAAAATACAAAAGCTGCAAATAATCAATTTACAACTTTAAATGAAACTTTAATATTTACTATAACATTAGTTAATACAGGAAATGTACCTGTTAATAATGTATTTGTACAAGATACTATACCAACAGGAACAAGCTTTATAAATAACTCTGTTAAGGTAAATAATGTAACAGTACCAGGAGGAAATCCACAAACAGGTATAAGCATAACAAGTATAGCACCAGGAGGAATTGCAACTGTATCATTTGCAGTAACTGTAAATACAGTTCCAAGTCCAAATTCAATATCTAACCAAGCAATTACAAGTTATAGATATACTGTAATATCAACAAATCCAAATGGCGCAATAGCAACTGTACCAAGTAATGTAACAGATTCAAAAGTAAATATAGCAACAATATCCGCTGAAGATGGTGGACTTGTTAAAACAGTTGATAAGCTATTTGCTGATTTAGGAGATACAATAACTTATACTATTGCTTTAAAAAATACTGGAAATGTAAATGCAGATAGTGTAGTTTTATATGACACAATACCAAAAGGAACAATCTTTATTGCTGATTCTGTTACTGTAGACTTTATAATAGTACCAGGTGTTAGCCCACAAAATGGTGTATCTATAGGATCTATAGCACCAACTCAAGTTGTAACAGTAAGTTATCAGGTAGTTGTAAATAGCATAACTATACCAACGCCAGACCCAATACCAAACTATGCAGATGTAGCATATAGCTTTAATATTTGCGTATAACCATATACTGTAGATAAAAAAAAGGGAGGCTCAACAAGTATTTTTGAACCTCCCAATTTTTTTAATTTAAGAATAGATAATATAAAAGTTTAAAAGTGGTAAATGTAAAGAAAAAAGTGAATATTATAAAGTAGTATAAAATTTTATTAATTTTTATAAATAGAATAGAAAAAGTAATTTATTGAGGAGGATAGAACTTATGGCAACTTGTAATCAGTCTACAAGAAATACCTCCAACATTGTGCAAACTAAAATAAGTAGAGCTCAAATATCAAATAGAGATAATGGGCTTGCAAAAAGCACAGATAAGCCTTATGCAAGTGTTGGTGAGACTATGACTTACACAATTGTCCTTAAGAATACAGGGAATACAGCTGCCGATAATATAGTATTTATAGATACGATTCCAACTGGATTAGGCTTTGTTACAAATTCTGTAATGCTAAATGGGGCAACAATACCTGGGATAAGTCCAGAACTACCAGGGGGAGTAACGCTAGCTACTTTATTACCTGGAAATGTTGCAACTATAAGTTTTAAAACTACTGTTAATTCATTGCCAGTAGTAAGTCAAGCAAATAATGTTGGTGAGGTTAGTTATAATTATACAGTTGACCCATCACTACCTAATGGTTCTAGTTCAAACAATCCAACTAATGTAGTAACATCAACTATAGCTAATGCTAGTTTAGAT
>NZ_JBOFOR010000229.1:0-28535 GCF_051659545.1 Romboutsia sp.
AAATAAATTAATTTATAGCAAAAAAGTAGCAAATAGTGTAAAACATAACCACCTATTTGCTATTTTTTTTACGGTATTAAAGAATAGAATAACTTTAATTTTAAAATTCATGTAGTATATTTTTTAAAGAAAAATGTTCATTTTAATATAAATAATCATATTATATATAAAAAAAATTATATAAAAAGAAGGAATAATATTAAACATATAGAATTAATAAAATAAAATAAAAACATCCGATTTAATTAAATTTTAAAGAACTTAAAAAGTTAATCCTTAATTAAGGCGAGTGAAAAAAATATATGCTATAATTATCATAATAGGAAATAAAGAAAATTATTTTTAGATACAAACATAAGTAAAAGATTATATAGGAGTGTGATTTTTAGGTGAAGCAGTTAAAAATAACTGAAACATCGTTAAGAGATGGGCACCAATCTCTAATTGCAACTAGGTTAAAAACAGAAGAAATAGTACCTATACTAGAAACCATGGATCAGGTTGGATACTATGCCATGGAGGTATGGGGTGGTGCAACATTTGATGCATGCATACGTTTTCTAAATGAGGATCCATGGGAAAGATTAAGACTGATAAGAAAGCATATAAAAAATACCAAATTACAAATGCTTTTAAGAGGTCAAAATCTTCTAGGATACAGACACTATGCAGATGATATTGTTGAAAAATTCATTGAATTATCAATAAAAAATGGTATAGACATTATAAGAGTTTTCGATGCATTAAATGATGTTAAAAATTTAGAAGCATCAATAAAAGCTATAAAAAAATACAAGGGACACTGTCAATGTGCAATATCTTATACAACAAGTCCAATACACACTACTGAGTATTATATAGAACTTGCAAAGACTATGGAAGAAATGGGTGCAGACTCTATATGTATAAAAGATATGGCAGGTGTATTAACTCCGTATAATGCTTATGATTTGGTAAAAAAATTAAAAAAAATTACAAACATTCCAATAAATTTACACACCCATTGTACTAGCGGAATTGCAGATATGATATATATGAAGGCTGTGGAAGCTGGTGTAGATATTATAGATACAGCAATATCACCATTTAGTGGAGGTACATCCCAGCCACCAACAGAATCATTAGCTGTCACATTTAGTGAAATGGACAGAAATCCAAATTTAGATATGGATAAACTTTTAGAAGTTGCAGAATACTTTAAGCCAATAAGAGATAAGTACATGTCAGAAGGAGTATTAAATCCGAAAGTTTTATTAACAGAACCTCAAGCTCTAAAATATCAAGTACCAGGAGGCATGTTATCAAATCTACTATCTCAATTAGAACAACAAGGTGCGAGTCATAAGTACGAAGATGTATTGAAGGAAGTCCCGAAAGTTAGAAAAGATTTAGGATATCCACCACTAGTTACTCCTTTAAGTCAAATGATTGGAACTCAAGCTTTATTTAATGTATTGAATGGAGAGAGATATAAGCTAGTTCCAAAAGAAATAAAAGACTATGTAAAGGGACAATACGGAAAAGCGCCATCACCTATAGATGAAGAAATAAAGAAAAAAATAATAGGAGATGTAAAAGTAATAAGCGTAAGACCCGCAGATTTGCTTGAACCTGAGTTTGAATCCATGAAAAAAGAAGTAGGAGATTTAGCTAAGACAGACGAAGATGTATTAGCATATGCATTATTTCCACAGGTAGCTCCTAGGTACTTAGAAAATAAGTACAAATTAAAAGTTAAAGAAGAAATAGAGAATAAACTAATACATTATATTACTGTAAATATGTAGAGAATAGGTGATGAAATATGAGTTTCATGCAAACGTTATCAATAACATTTACAAGTATGTCAATAGTATTTTTAATATTGTTTCTAATTTCATTTATACTAGAATCTTTTAAATATATATTTAAAGAAAAACCTAAGACAGAACTTAAAAATGGTATTGATAACCAAGTTGGCTTAAGTGAAGAAATTGAAGAAGAAGAAAAAGTGGTAATTGCTTTGGCTACCTCTATAATAGCTGGAGAGGGTAAAATCAATCCTAATCTTCAAATTAAGAAAATAACAAGAATAAAGTAGCAACTATGGAAGGTTGAAATATTAGAAATTAGCAAGCTAATTAAGTTAAAAATTGATATTAAAATATATTAAGGTGAAAAAGAAGGGAGAAAAAAATGAGTGCAAAAACATACCATATAACACTAAATGGAAAAGTATATGAGGTTGAAATAGAAGAAGTAACATCGGCAACCTTGCCAGTACAAACGGCTAAATCAGAAGTAAACACAGTATCACAAAGAAAAGAAGTTGGAGAAAGTATAACTGCTCCCATGCCAGGAACAATAGTAAATGTATTAGTTAAAGAAGGTCAACCGGTTAAAAAAGGTCAAGTGGTTGCAGTATTAGAAGCTATGAAAATGGAAAATGAAATAATAGCTCCAGTTGATGGTCAAGTTGCATCAGTAAGTGTTGACAAAGGTCAAAATGTAAACCTTGGAGATAGCTTATTAAAAATAGCTTAATAAGCTAAACTTAAGGAGGAACTAGAAATGGTAGAAATTTTGACTAAATTTATTGCAGAATCGGGGTTTGCAATGATGACACCTAAAACTGCCATAGTAATAGGCATAGCTTGTATATTTTTATATTTAGCTATACAAAAAGGATATGAGCCGTATTTATTAATACCCATATCAGTAGGGATGCTACTTGCTAATATGCCTGGAGTTGATTTAATGCAACCACCAACGGATGGTAAAATTGGAGGGTTATTCTACTACTTATATCAAGGTGTAAAGCTAGGTATATTTCCACCACTAATATTTTTATGTATAGGGGCTAGTACAGATTTTGGACCTATGATAGCAAATCCTAAAACGATGTTATTAGGAGCAGCCGCTCAGTTTGGAATATTCTTTGCTTTCATTGGAGCGATATACTTAGGATTTACAGGGCCAGAAGCAGCATCTATTGGTATAATAGGTGGTGCAGATGGACCTACAGCAATCCAGTTGACAGGCAAATTAGCTCCACATTTACTAGGTACAATAGCTCTTGCAGCTTATTCATATATGGCATTAGTACCAGTTATACAACCTCCAATAATAAGAGCATTAACAACTGAGAAAGAGCGTAATGTAAAAATGGAACAACTAAGAGCAGTTTCTAAAACGGAAAAAATAGTATTTCCTATAGTTGCAATAATAGTAGTTATAGGATTACTTCCAACATCTGCACCGCTTATAGGAATGCTTATGTTTGGAAACATATTAAAAGAATCAGGTGTTGTACCAAAGCTAGTAGAAACTGCACAAAACTCACTAATGTATATTATAACAATAATGCTTGGCTTAACAGTGGGCGCAACTGCTAATGCGGAAATATTACTATCAACTCAAACTTTAGGGATAATAGCTATGGGCCTTGTTGCTTTTGCTGTTGGGACTGCATCAGGAGTGCTATTTGGCAAGTTAATGTATAAGTTAACTAAAGGGAAAGTAAACCCTATGATAGGAGCAGCTGGAGTTTCAGCAGTACCAATGGCAGCAAGAGTTGTTCAAAAAATTGGGCAAGAAGAAAATCCTTCAAACTTTTTATTAATGCATGCTATGGGACCAAATGTAGCAGGGGTTATAGGGTCTGCTATAGTTGCAGGAGTACTATTAAAATTCTTTACTTAAGCTAAAATATTATATTAACATAAAAGGCGTAGACTTTATCTACGCTTTTTATATTAATACACCACTATTTACATTTATTAATAAATTCTTTGAATAATTCAATCATATCATATTGACTACCGACCATAAGCTCTGGATGAAATTGAACTCCAACTACAAAATCTTTATCCGCCATTTCTACACCTTCAATAATTCCATCATAGCTAGTAGAAGTTACTTTTAAGTTTTCGCCTAGATATTTTATGGCTTGATGATGGTAGCTATTAACCCAAATTTCTTTTCCAAACAAATCATACAATATGCTGTTGTTGTTAAACTTTACTTTATGCCATAACTCATTGTAGTCACATTTTTGATGATGAATAATAGTTTCCTTATGAACTTCAGATAAATCTTGATATAAGCTACCTCCACAAGCCACATTTAAAACCTGAAGACCTTTACAGATTCCTAAAAAAGTTAAATTTCTTTCTAATGCTAATTTTGTTAATTCTATTTGAAATTTATCAATTTTATAATTTACATCACCTATATTTTTGTGAGGTTGTTCATTAAAAAATATTGGATGAATATCGTTGCCACCAGAAACTAATAACCCATCACATAAATCTAATAAACAAGGTATATTATCAACATTATCAACTAAAGGAAGAACTATAGGTAGCCCTCCAGCTAATTCAATAGAAGAAATGTATTTATCGACTAAGCTAATTTTTTTCAATCCAGCCCATGAGCCTGATTCTATAGTAACCATGTTAGGAATAATACCTATTACAGGTTTATACATAATTTTAACCTCCTATATTATATCTATATATATTATGAAAAATATGAATAAAATACCAATAAAATATTAACTAAGCAATAATTTGTTTTTGTAATATGTTATAATTTTATTATCTAAAAATAGGAGGCGAGATTATGTTATACAATTTTAGAAACGATTATAGCGAAGGAGCACATAATAATATATTAGAAGCTCTTTTAAAAAGCAATCTAGAACAAGAAAATGGATATGGACTAGATTCTCATTGTAAAGAAGCAGAAAGATTAATAAAAAACAAAATTAATAATAATGATGCAGATATTCACTTTGTATCAGGGGGAACACAAGCAAATCTTATAATTATATCATCAATACTTAGATCTTATGAGTCTGTTATTTGTGCAAGTACTGGACATATAAATGTTCATGAAACAGGTGCAATAGAAGCGACAGGACATAAAATAAATATAATGGAAAGTGATGATGGTAAAATAAGCGTAGAAGGTATAAAAAAAATACTAGACGAACATGCTGATGAGCATATGGTAAAGCCTAGATTAGTGTTTATTTCTAATTCAACAGAGTTAGGTACAATATATAAAAAAGAAGAACTAAAAGAAATTAGTGAATTCTGTAAAGCTAATGATTTATACTTACATCTAGATGGAGCTAGATTAGGATCTGCTTTAGCTTCTAGAGAAAACGATTTAACACTAGAAGATATAACAAATCTTGTAGATGTATTTTACATAGGTGGTACAAAAAATGGTGCTTTATTAGGAGAAGCAATAGTAATAAACAACAAAGAGTTAAAAACAAACTTTAGATACAACATAAAGCAAAAAGGTGGTATGTTAGCTAAAGGAAGATTATTAGGAGTGCAATTTGTAGAGTTATTTAAGGAAGATTTATTCTTTGAAGTAGCACGACATGCAAATCTTATGGCTTATAAAATAAGTGATGAGTTAGAACACTTAGGCTGTGAATTTTTAACAAAACCAGTATCTAATCAAGTTTTCCCAATACTAGACAATGAATTAATAGAAAAATTAAGTGAAGACTATGGATTTAATATAGAGCGTAAAATAAATGATAACAAATCTGCAATTAGATTAGTTACTTCATGGGCAACTGAGGAAGATGCTGTAGACGAATTTATATGTAATTTTAAAAAATTATATAAATAATAACTCTATAAATAATGAAAGGGGAAAATAAAATGCTAAAGACTAACCAAGATAAGGTAGTAAAATGGTCTGTACAAGGAAAAGTACATCATCCACTAGGTGGAAACTACAGAATAACTAGTCAAGGGAAACCTATGATATTGCCAGCTACAGGTGGAATATCTTACAATGTAAAAGTTGGAGATAGTGCATTTGGATGGGCAGGTGATCATGTTGAGCCAGGCGTTTCTATAAGAAATGAAAATACTTCTGAGAACGCAGCGCTTACAACTTTCGCATGTATAGGAAATGAAGCAAAGGTTGTTTCAGGTGATGCAAAAGGAGCAAAAGGCTATGTAACAGGTATGCATGGTGGAATAGAGCATGTTATTATTCATTTTGAAGAAGAGACATTGGAAGACTTGGCAATAGATGATAAAATAATGATAAAAGCTTATGGACAAGGCTTAGAGATAGAAGGCTATGAAGAAATTAAAGTTATGAGTATAGACCCAGGATTATTTGAAAAAATAGGCGTTAAAGAAGTGGATGGAAAACTACAAGTTCCAGTAATTGCAAAGGTACCATCATATCTAATGGGTTCAGGCATAGGATCTACTAATGCTTATAGCGGAGATTATGATATAATGACTGCTGATATGGCAGAAATAAGAAGATTAGGATTAGACAAATTAAGATTTGGAGATATAGTATTACTACAAGATTGTGTTAATGATTATGGAACAGGTTATTTTAAAGGAGCAGTTACAATCGGAGTAATAGTACATAGCGATTGTGTAAAATCAGGGCATGGACCAGGAGTTACTGTTATTATGACATGTAAGACAAGTTTAATTGAAGGTGTAATAGATAAAAATGCTAATATAGTAAACTACATGGAAAAATAGTTTATGAAAAATATCAAGAGTCTATAATTTTTATTCTTATAACTTCATGTAAGGCTACTACACCATAATATTTATTAAATATAAACCTAAGAATTCTATCATTAGGTTTATATTTTTTAGAAAACTACATAAAGGGAGAAAAATATGAAAAAAATAGGATTTATAGGAGCAGGCAACATGGCAAGTGCCATGATAGGTGGAATAGTAAATTCTAAATTAATTGATTGTGCAAATATTATAGCATCTGCTAAAACAGAAGGAACAATAAAAAAAGTTAAAGATAATTTTAATATTAATGTAACTAAAGATTCAAAAGAAGTAGTAAAATTTTCAGATATAGTAGTAGTAGCAGTAAAACCATACATGTACGATGCTATCTTAGAGGAAGTAAAAGAATACATAGATGACAAAAAAATAATTGTAACTATAGCGGCAGGAAAAAGTATAAAAGATGTAGAAAATGTAATTGGTGCTGATAAAAAAGTAGTACGAACTATGCCTAATACTCCTGCTTTAGTAAATGAAGGAATGAGTGCACTTTGTCCAAATTATAATATAGATGAAAAAGATTTAGAAGAAGTAAGAGCAATATTCAATTCTTTTGGAGAAAGTGAAATTGTAAATGAAGGATTAATAGATGCTGTAATAGGAGTTAGTGGGTCTTCACCAGCCTATGTATTTATGTTTATAGAAGCTATGGCTGATTGTGGAGTATCTTATGGAATGACTAGACCACAGGCTTATAAATTTGCAGCACAAGCAGTAATGGGTTCTGCTAAAATGGTGTTAGAAAGTGGAAAACATCCAGGAGAATTAAAAGATATGGTTTGTTCACCAGGAGGAACTACAATAGAAGCAGTTAAAACCTTAGAAATAGAAGGAATGAGAAAATCTGTAATAAAAGGAATGGAAGCTTGTATAAAAAAATCCATAGAAATGAGTAAATAAGTATAAAAATAAAGAAAAAAATACAAAAAATGAAAAAAATACAAAAAATGTATAGAAAATACAAGACTAAATACAAAAAATGTAGTAAAATATTAAATTAATTGGATTAATTAGATTAAATTAATTTAATAAACATATAATAAGAATTAATTTAACAACAATGAGAGGAGACAATTTATGAAAGTTGAATTACCAGAAAGTGCTATAAAGACTTTAAAAGATATTTTAAATGATAATCAAGATAGACCTAAAAACATAAGAGTATACTTTGCAGGAATAGGCTGAGGCGGGCCATCTTTTGGTATTGCTCTGGATGAGCAAACGGATAATGATTTAGAATGTAATGTAGAAGAATTACATTTTATTATGAGCAAAGATGAATATAGCAAATATGGAGACATAGCTATAATAGACACAGGATTTGGATTTAAAGTTACAGCACAAAACATGGGCGGTGGCGATGAAGACGGTTGTGGCGGAGGATGCTCTGGCTGCGGAAACTAATATATGAGAAGCTAAAAGGTGTATGAAAAAAATTCATACACCTTTTGCTTAAGTAAATTACTTTTTAAAACTTTTAGCTTTATTGTATATAGCTAAATCTTTTTCAGTTATAGGCTCTGGTAAAATCATATTATGAGCCATAGATACCCCATTATCGTCAACACATACAAATGTCATAAAACCATCTACTAAAATCTTATCCTCATTGTTAAGACTTGAAACTTCTCCGTAAACGCATATACTTTTAGTTCCGACGTAGCAAATTTTAGACTTTATATTTATAATATCACCTAGTTTTATAGGATGCTTAAAATTAAGTTCCTTCATATTTAAAAATACTAGGTTTTTTGGTTGTTTATATTCATTTGCTGCTGCTACAAAGCAACTTTCTACAAACCACTGTGACATTCTCCCCGCAAATAAAGTACCATGATGATTTAGATCCTCACTTTTAATCATTCTGTGTGTGTCATAAAAATTCATTAGATATTTCCCCCTAAAAATAAATTTGTACATATTAATATAATACAAGATTTTGATAGAAAATGTAAATATATGTATTATATAATTTAAGTGAATCTAACAGGGGGATAGGAATACTATGGAAAAAGTAAAAAATAAAAAAGTAAGGTTGAAATTAAATATGGATACTCTAGAGAAAGAGAGAATTTAGACATATATTTTAGAAAGTATATAAGTAGAGTATAGTAAAGGGAGTATTGTATTATCTCATGGATTTTGTGAATCACTAGAAAAATACCCTGCACTATTTTTTAAGATAAAGTCAAAATTAGTTTTAGAAATAAATATAGAAGGAGTAGCCTAAGGCTACTCCTATTGCATTAGGATTATTGTATTTTTATTATTGTGCAACTGGTATATCTGAAGGATCTTCTTCTTGTGAAGATTGATCTCCTTGGTTATCTTGAGTATTTTCATCATTAGAAACTGGAGTATCTGGATTTACTGTTGAATTATCATCAGTATTAGCTTCATCTATTGATGGAGTATTTTCGTTATTATCTACAGCGTTAGAATCTGGATTATTTTCAGTTGAACCATTGTTAAATAATCCAGTAATCCAATTCCAAACTTTTCCGAAGAATCCTTCTACTTCTTCACTAGAAGGTAAGTTAATAGCCTTATCATCAGTAGCATTTATTTGAGCATTCTCACCTAAAAGATTGTCGTTAGTGCTTTCTAATATACCTAGATCTTTATCAGAACTAAATAGTCCGCTAACCCAGTCTCCTATACCTTTAAACCAATTTGATATACTATCAAATATAGAACCTTCGCCCATTGCGCTCAATTCTTTATCAACGTTGCCAGCAACGTTTTGTAATGTATCTTTTATTTTATTATAATCATATTTTTGATCTGCGATTTTCAACATTAGAGCTTCTATTTGCTTAAATTGTTCTGGAGTCAATGTAATATTGTAATTGTTAGTTATGTTGTTTATAGTATCAGCTATTTGAGTAACATCACTAGTACCATTTTTTATAACTTCAGTTTTTATATCATTTATCACACCTGTAGCCTTTTCTTGACCTATTTCATCTCCTAAATCTCCAGTAGTGACTAATTCTTCCGTTGCTAATTCTTTTTTATCCTCTTCAAGAGGTTTACCAGTTGCATCCTCAAATGCCTTCATAACACCAGTAAGTCCGCCTGTACCAGAAACTGGGAATGGAGCAGCTACAACTACGTTGGCATTTTCTATTCCAGCAGTTGATAAAGTAGTCGCTATCATAGCACTTGTTACCCATGTAAGGTTAGCCGTTTTAACATTTATACCATTACCTTTTGAAGTTGGTTCAACATAAGAACAAGAAATTGTGATTTTTCCAAGTTGTTCTTCACTAGCAACTCCTTGTAAATACTTTCTTTCTTCTGCATTATTAACTTCTAATACTACAGCTTGATTTTTGTCAACTCCAAAGTAATTTAACATTTGTTGCTTTTGTTCTGGGCTTAAGTTAGCACCTAAGGTTACAACCTTTGAACTGTCTGCAAATGCTAAGCCTACAGTAGATAAACTAACTGTAAGAGCAAGGGTAATTGCTACAGCTTTCTTTTTAAAATTTTTAAACATTTTATTCATAAATTTCATTCCTTTCAACTTTGCTTAAAAGTTAAACCATAATATATCCCAAGTACATTATACTATAAACTATTTTTTAGGGGAAGTGGATTACAAGTTGGTGACAAAGTAGCGAATATTCAGAAAAAAAATATGTATAAAAATAATATATTAACAAATGTTAAGAAAAATAACACAAAATAAAATAAATTTATGAAATTGGGCAAGATATAAAATATATGAAGAAATTATAAAATAAGGAGAATGGTTATGCTTAAACTTTTAAAAAATTTAAAGCCATACATTGGAATTGTACTACTAGTATTTATTTTAGTGTTTCTTCAATCCTTATCAGATGTATATCTTCCTAACCTAATGAGTAATATTATAGACAAGGGTGTAGCTAATAAAGACACAGGCTATATTATAGATACTGGTCTAAATATGATATTTGTCACAATAGGTGGAGGAATAGTAACAATAGCTGCGAGTTATTTTTCTTCAAGAGTAGCTATGGCATTTGGTAGAGATTTAAGAAATAAAGTATTTGAGAAAGTAGAAGATTTTTCTTTGCAAGAGTTTAACACTATAGGTACAGCTTCTCTTATAACAAGAACTACAAATGATATAACTCAAGTGCAGCAGGTAGTTATGGTTATGCTAAGGATGATGCTTTATGCACCTATGGTAGCAATAGGGGCTACCATAATGGCAGTGAGAAAGGATGCTAAATTATCTCTAATAATATTAGTATCTATGCCAATTCTTATAATTACAATTGGACTAATACTTAAAAAAGCAGTACCTCTTTTTAAAGCTATGCAAAAAAAAGTAGATAATTTGAATAGAGTTTTTAGAGAAAACTTAACTGGAATAAGAGTAATTAGAGTATTCAATAAGGTAGAAGCGGAAACTAAAAGATTTGAAAAAACTAGCTTTGATTTATGTGATGTAGCAATAAAGGCAAACAGAACTATAACTTTACTTATGCCTTTTATGATGTTTGTAATAAATGTAAGTATAATAGCCGTAGTTTGGTTTGGAGCAAGAAGGATAGATCAAGGAAATCTACAGGTTGGAGACTTAATGGCGTTTATTCAATACTTATCTCAAATTTTATTTTCTCTTATGATGCTTTCTATGATGTTTGTTATGATACCTCGTGCCTCAGCATCTGCAGATAGAATAAATGAAATTTTAGATTTGGAAAAAACGTTAAAAGATAAAAAAAATGCAATAAGAAGAACTAACATGAAAGGGTATGTAGAATTTAAAAATGTAAGTTTTTCATATGAAAAGAATGCAGAAAATGTACTTACAGATATAAGTTTTGTAAGTAAGCCTGGAGAAGTGACGGCTATAATAGGTGGAACAGGTTCAGGTAAATCTACACTAGTAAAATTAATACCTAGATTTTTTGATGTAACTAGTGGAGAAATACTAGTAGACGGAATAAATGTAAAGAATCTAGACCAACATGCATTAAGAGACAAAATAGGCTATGTACCACAAAAGGCTGTACTTTTTAGTGGAACTATAGCAGAGAACTTGAAATATGGAAAAAATGAAGCAAATCAAGAGATGATAGACCATGCTATAGAAATTGCTCAAGCAAAAGAGTTTGTATCTAACATGAAAGATGGTACAGAATCTTTTATTGCTCAAGGTGGAACAAATGTATCTGGAGGGCAAAAACAAAGACTATCTATAGCACGTGCAATAATTAAGAAGCCTGAAGTATACGTTTTTGATGATAGTTTTTCAGCACTAGATTTTAAAACAGATGCAGCTCTACGTGCATCCCTAGTTGAAGAAACCAAACAAGCAACAGTAATATTAGTCGCTCAAAGAGTATCAACAGTAATGGATGCAACTAGAATAATAGTTCTTGATGATGGCAAAATAACAGGAATTGGAACACATGATGAATTATTAGAAGCCTGTGATATATACAAAGAAATAGTATCCTCACAATTATCAAAGGAGGAAATGTAATATGTCAAAGGAAAATAAAAATCAAAACAAAGGTGGAATGGGTCCTGGCATGAGAGGTGCTATGCCACTAGAAAAACCAAAGGATTTTAAAGGTACTTTAAAAAGATTAATAGGATACTTAAAAAAATACAACAAAAATATAGGATTAGTAATTTTAGCTGCAATTATAAGTGCTGTATTTTCAATAGTAAGCCCTAAAATACTAGGAAAAGCTACTACAAAGATTTTTGAAGGAATAATGAAGAAGTCTACAGGAGGACCAGGTGCTGGAATAGACTTTAACTATATAAAAAATATATTATTAATTTTAATAGTATTATATGTAATAAGTAGTATTTTTAGCTACCTACAACAGTATATTATAGCTATGGTGGCCCAAAGAACAGTATATGATATGAGAGAAGATGTATATAGAAAATTGAATAAATTACCTCTTAAATTTTTTGATTCTCACACTCATGGAGAATTATTAAGTAGGGTTACAAATGATATTGATAATATTAGTTCAACTTTACAACAAAGTATTACTCAATTAATAACTTCAGTGGTAACTATAATAGGTGTAATAATAATGATGCTTACAATAAGCCCCTTATTAACGCTCATAACGGTCATAACCTTACCACTTGGAGTAATTTTAATTAGACCAGTAATAAAAAGGTCTCAAGGTCAATTTATAAAGCAGCAAAGGGAAATAGGAAGACTAAATGGCCATGTAGAAGAAATGTACACTGGACATGATGTAATAAAAGCCTTTAACAGAGAAGATGAATCTATAGAGGAATTTAAAAATATAAATAAAGAACTGTATGAATCAGCATGGAGAGCACAGTTTATGTCAGGTATTATGATGCCTGTTATGAACGTTACAAACAACTTGGGTTATGTATTTGTATCAGTAGTAGGAGGAATACTTGTAACCAGAGGTAGAATTCAAATAGGTGATATACAAGCCTTTATTCAATACTCTAAACAGTTTTCACAGCCAATAAGTCAAACAGCGAATATAGCAAATATTATTCAATCTACAGTGGCTTCTGCTGAGAGGGTGTTTGAACTACTTGATGATGAAGAAATGATACCAGACGTTACAGATAATATAAAGATAGAAAATCCAAAGGGACAAGTTATTTTTGATCACGTCAAATTTGGTTATATACCTGAAAAGATACTAATAAAAGATATGAACTTAAATGTATCACCTGGAAAAACAGTAGCTATAGTAGGACCAACAGGAGCAGGAAAAACAACATTAGTAAACTTGTTACTTAGATTTTATGAGTTAAATGGTGGCAAAATACTTATAGATGGCGTTAATATAATAGATATGAAGCGAGAGGATTTAAGGGATTTATTTGGTATGGTTCTTCAAGATACATGGTTATTTAAGGGAAGCATAAAGGACAATATAGCCTATGGAATAAAAGGTGCCACTGATGAAGAGATTATTGAAGTGGCAAAGGCTGCTAATGCAGATTATTTCATCAGAACTTTACCACAGGGGTATGACACAGAAATAAATGAAGAAGCTTCGAATATTTCACAAGGACAAAAACAGCTACTAACTATAGCAAGAGCAATGTTAAAAAATCCTAAAATCCTAATACTAGATGAAGCTACAAGTAGTGTGGATACTAGAACAGAATTAAATATACAAAAAGCTATGAATAAAATGATGCAGGGAAGAACTAGTTTTGTAATAGCTCATAGACTATCTACAATAAAGGATGCAGATATAATACTTGTAATGAAGGATGGGAATGTTATAGAAAAAGGAAACCATGAGGAATTGTTGGCTCAAGGTGGATTATATGCAGATTTATACAATAGCCAATTTAGTAAATAATTATACAATGATAAAAATAAGCGCATATAATTTCAAATGTTTTAACTTAATTACATGCGCTTACAAATAATTATATAGTGTACTTTATGTAGTAGGTCCTATGTATACTGCATAAACACCTCCCTGAGAAATAAAACCTACAAATGGGATGTCTACTGGAGCATATTTATCTGGTTCAGCTTTTAAGATGAAGTTTAATTTATAATTTTCTGGGAGAGTGTATTTAGTAAAATCATCATCTGGAGACAAATATACAAAATCATCTACTTTAACAGTAGTGAAGTTAGATAATATACCTAAGATTTGATTACTGTTGAGAGGGTCTGAATTGTGATAGGAATTTAGTAAAATCACATTATAGCCAATTGTCATTATTAAATCTAACCGTCTCAATTTAGCAGTAGCTTTTACTTGAGTGCACTTAGGACTTATATCTATAGATACAGTTTTGTCTATTAATTTATCCTTAACAACTAAAGATTCAATAAAACCTAGATTACCCATAGCTTTAGTTGCGTCATCTCTAAGGCGACCAGTAGTTGGGTCAAACATTATAGGAGGTAACAAAGACTTAGATATATTGAAAAATTCATTAGGTAAAGTTTTTGAGATTCGATTACAAGGAATGTTTGAATGGGATTGTGTATTGTAATCATTACTTAAATTAGGATTATTAATACTCATAAATTATTCTCCTTAAAAATACTGAAGGTAAGATACCTTAATATATTTTATAAACATTAATCTAAAAAGATTACAATTAGTTGCCGAGAATCCACCTTCTTTAGATGCAGGTATGAAAGGCAAGGGCTAGAATAATAAAGCACAACAAAAAGGTTGCACTGATGCAACCTTTAATTATTTTAAATTCTTTTAATCTTAGCCTTAGGGTGTACAACGAAAAAGTAAGCTCCAGGACCATTAGGGGCTCCAACTGGATCGTCTGGAGCAAAGTGAATGGCAATATATCCTATATATTGAGCTAGAGAAGAATCAACATGTGGGCCATCTTCTAGAACAACATCTATAGTATAATCGCTACTAGGTGGAACCAGATCATCAGGAGATATATAATCTACTACTTGGTCTAACCCGATAAATTGCTCTTTTCCATCAAATACCTTATTTACTACAGGGCTATAAATCACTGGAGCGAAGAAACCACCACATATAACTCTTAAAGCTCTTATAGTTGCTTCAGATTCAACGGGGCGATTATCTCCACAAGGATAAACAGTAGCTATTTGAGTGTAATCTGTAGGAATAACAACTGATAATGGTGGAACTACATCATTAGTACCAATAACTATCTTACTAGCAATTGCATTGTAATCATAAGGGTCAACAGGATTCCCAATACCCATATAAAGAAAATTTTCTCTTCTAATAGACATATAAACAGGTTTTTGTGGCTGATAGGTATTGCAACTAATATCTAACGCATTAAAGTTTGTGTCATTACTCATTATTTATGTCTCCTTTCATTAAGATATAAGAACTAAATTTCAGGTTCATTTACAGGCTCTATCTTAAATTCACCATTAATTAGATAGAAATGCTCTCCATTTTCATTATCTCCAGTCGCCGCAACTTCAACTCTTGTAACAGTAACCTTTAGCTCTGGAGCTACTGCACTTGGGTTATCTAATATATCAATAACTTCATCATTTATTACTCTATTTCCAGCAACTGATGCTGTATAAAGAACCTTGACATCATCAGGTTCAATAACTACATCTGGGAAAGGTGTTGGGTCTAATACATCTGCTCCTACATAATATCCTATAACACCATCTATTCTTAATTCAGTTAAAGTAACACATGGAACAGTAATAGATTGGGTAATATTACAAGGATTTGGAACAGCAATACCTCCAATAGGACAGTAGTCACTCTTATGGATGTAAGCATGAAGATTGTTAGTATTTACAGCTATTGACAAAGGTACTTCATCAGAAGATAAGTTTTGAACATTCATAGTATTTTCAACTATAAGATAACTTGCAAAATCAGCAATATAATAACCTTTACAACTCATTTATATTCCTCCAATATAATAAAATAGAAGAAGGTATAGCCCTTCTTCTATATTTTATTAATTAAAATGTAAAAGGTTACTCAATCTAAAAATAATTTGTCTAAAAAGAAAATTTATTTTTAAAATCAAAAATAAATTGTAATTAAACAAATAGGATTTGGGTATAATTGAACTGTACCTAAATATACTTGAAGATAAATATTGAAAAAAATAATAAATTTAGTATACTATAGTAAGGTAATGTTTACGTTACAAGCACTAAGCAATGAAAGGAGAATTACAATGTCAAAAGAATTAGTAAAAGAAAGAGTAATAAAGTATTTAATGGAGGATTTATTAGTTCCTCAAGATATGATAGATACAAATGTTCCTTTAGCTGAGTTTGAAGAGGGTGCAGAGGGAATATTAGATATAGTTGTTAATGTTAAGGATAAAGAAGACTACTATGCTCCAGTTATGATAGTACAATGTATGGATGAAGATATAGCATTAGAAGGAGAAGTTATTCAAAAACAAGTAGACTTCTTAGAAGATGTTGATAATATAACAATGGCAGGAAGATTAGTTTTAACTAATGGAGAGGCTATGATGTATGCAGATTGGACAGGAGAAGAATACAACACAGAAGCATCTTTACCAAACTATGAAGTTATGGTAAAAGAATTTTTTGAAATGGAAGCAGTAGTACTAGAACATGAGCAAGAACACCAACATGACCATGAATGTGGATGTGGACATGATCATAGTCATGAAGAAGGACATGAGTGTGGATGTGGTTCAGACTGTGGATGTAACCACAAGAAATAAAACTATATAGAGTAAGTAAACTTGACTATATTTTTTAATGATGTTATTATTAGAGAGTTAAAAATTCTTTATAAACCGTAAGTGTTGGGGCAAAAAATACTTAGGATTTATTAATAGAGGGATTTATAACGTCGTTCGAATAAAGAAGACCGCATAATTTGTGGTCTTTTTTATTTTATATTTAAAAAAAAATAAAAAAAAAAAAGGAAAATTGATGTTATAAGTAGAATAATAGATAAATAAAATTATTGACATTTAAGTTAAATTGAAAGGAATTTTTTTTGAAGTAGCATCATATTATTAAATATAGATGTACTGCAGAAAATTATTATATTTCAATTAACAAACTATTTAGTATAAAAGGAGTTAGGTTATGGGGGCTAAAAAAGAACATACTTATGAGAATTATATTTATGGGGATTCATCGAATACATCGAATGCAATGAAAATGTACTTAAAAGAAATTGAAGAGTATAAGATGTTGTCTGCAGTAGAAGAAGTTGAATTAGCAAAAGAAATAATCAACTCTTCATCAGAAGCCAAAGAACAATTTATAAACGCAAATTATAGACTAGTTGTAAGCATAGCCAAAAAATATAGAAAAGAAAATGTAGATATGTTAGACTTAATTCAAGCGGGAAATATTGGACTTATAAAGGCTGTAGAAAAATATGATTATAAAAAGGGATACAAATTTAGTACTTATGCAACATGGTGGATTAAACAAAGTATAACAAGATATATAGATGACTGTGAAAATACAATTAGAATACCAGTACATCTTCATCAAAGGATAAACTTTGTAAAGAGAAAAAAACAAGAGCTTGCTAACGAACTTCAAAGAGAACCGAGCTTAGATGAACTTGCAGAAGTTTGCGATCTTGAAGTAGATAAAATTCTAGATATATTAAAGCGAGATAAAAACATTGTATCTCTAGATACTCCTATAAAAGAGGATGAAGACAGTAGTCTAGTAGAGTTTATTCCATCAGACGCAAATTTCGGTGATGTAGTAATGCATGAAATTGAGCAAAGAAACTTAAGGGAAAAAATAGAAGAATTATTAACGGGGCTTAGTGATCAAGAACAAAAAGTTCTTAGAATGAGATTTGGTCTAGATGATGATACTCCTAAAACACTTGAAGAAATTGGAAAAGTATTTGGAGTAACAAGAGAGAGAATCAGACAAATAGAAGCAAAAGCCATAAGAAAACTAAGACACCCAAGTAGATTAAAACAACTTAAACATTTTTATTAAATTATATTTATATATTCATAAAATAAAGTGAAAGCTATAGCTTTTACTTTATTTTATTTGCAAACGTTTTCACAAAGAACTTTTAATAAGTAAATAGTAGCACAAAATAAAAAAGAAATCATCTAAATAAAATTAATTTTAAGAAAAATATATTTAATATTAAGAACAGATTGGATTATAAAATATAGTATAAAAAAAAATATAATGAAAAAAATAAATAAATAACATGGCAATATTAAATAACATAATAAATATTATTTATTTGTTTAATAAAAAGAATATATATTTAATGTGAAATAATAGTTGAAAATTAAGAAAATTAGAACTACAATTATTTTTAATTAAATATAAACCAAAATAAATTAAATTAGGAGGATATTATGAATAAATTAGGAAAGGATTTAAGCGTACAATTTTATAGCTATTATTATTACTTTAGTTTTAGCTGGGGCTACTTTTTTAGCGCTAGAAAATTATTATGCAAAAATAAATATAAATCCTTTTTACTGATGAGTTGATAATATCAATGTCTTAAAGAATATTTATAAATTATTGTAAACAAGAATATTGTATACAAATAATGTATATAAATAGGACTCATAGTATGAGTCCTATTTTTTTTATAAAATTATTAAACAAATAAGGAGAGAAAAACTATGGTAATTATATTAAAATCAAGAAATATTAACGAAGGTGCTAAAAAGCTTCTTCAAAAAATTAAAGATTTAGGATTAGAAACAAGTGTTATTGAAGGTGAAAGTAAGACAATTATAGGCATTGTTGGAGACACTAGTAAATTAGACCCATCAAAACTTGAAGCAAATAAAGAGGTTGAAAAAGTTATGTACATTCAAGAACCATATAAAAAAGCAAATAGATTCTTCCACCCAGAAGATACAATAGTTGATATTAATGGAGTAAAAATAGGTGGCAAGAAAATAGCATTAATAGCAGGGCCTTGCTCAGTTGAAAGCAAAGAACAAATTGAAGAAATTGCAAGTGAAGTGAAATTACATTCGGCAGGAATTTTAAGAGGTGGAGCATTTAAGCCTAGAACATCGCCATATAGCTTCCAAGGAATGGAGTTAGAAGGATTAGAATTATTAAAAAGTGCTAGAGAGAAAACTGGAATGCCAATAGTCACAGAGATAATGTCTACAAGTATGATTGAAAAATTTGTGGAAGATGTAGATATTATACAAGTTGGTGCTAGAAATATGCAAAACTTTGATTTATTAAAAGAGCTTGGAAAAATAGATAAGCCAATTTTATTAAAAAGAGGACTAAGTGCAACTATCGAAGAGTTATTGATGTCAGCTGAATATATAATGGCAGGTGGAAATAACAATGTAATATTATGTGAAAGAGGAATAAGAACATATGAAAATTACACAAGAAATACACTAGACTTAAGTGCTATACCAGCTATAAAAAAATTAAGTCACTTGCCAATAATAGTAGATCCAAGTCATGCTGCAGGTAAAGCCTGGATGGTTGAGCCTTTATCAAAAGCCGCAATAGCAGTAGGAGCAGATGGATTAATTATTGAGGTACACAATGACCCAGCTAATGCACTTTGTGATGGTCAACAATCAATAAAACCAGAAGAATTTAAAAATTTAGTAGAAGAATTAAAGATTATTGCAAATGCAGTGGGTAGAGAGATATAAATTTTAGGGATGGTGATTAGATGGATTATAATTTAAGTAATCTTAGAGACTCTATAGATAATATAGATAGTCAAATTATTAAATTATTTGAAGCAAGAATGGAAACTTCTTTAAAAATAGCTAAATATAAAAAAGAAAATAATCTTCCTATATTTAATAAATCTAGAGAAGATGAAGTTATAAAAAATAATATAGAAAAAGTAAAAAATAAAGAACTAATAAAACACACTGAAGATCTTTTAAAGTGCTTAATGAAGGAAAGTAAAAAATATCAATATAATAAGACTAATTTAAAGGAAATACCTCTTTCAAAAGGAGAAATACTAAAGATAGGATTCCAAGGAACAAAGGGATCTTACTCAGAGGAAGCTCTTATAGAGTATTTTGGAGAAGAACATGAACTATTTAATTACGAAAAATTCGAAGGTGTTTTTGAAGCTTTAAAATACAAGTATATAGACTATGGAGTATTGCCTATTGAAAATACATCGACTGGATCGATTTCTCAAATTTATGATTTATTAAAAAAGTACGGATACTATATTGTTGGAGAAACAAAAATTAAAGTTGAGCATTATTTACTAGGAGTTAAAGGTGCTAGAATTTTAGATATTGAAGAAATTTATTCTCATCATCAAGGTTTTGAACAAAGTAGCGATTTTTTAAATACATTACCTAGTTGTAAAATGATACCATACTATAATACTGCAATTAGTGCTAAGTATGTAAAGGATTGTAATGATACAAGCAAGGCGTGTGTATGCAGTAAACGTGCTAAAAAAATATATGACCTTGAAGTACTAAAACCAAATATAAATAATGTAAAGGAAAATTATACAAGATTTATTATAGTAGGGCGAGAATTAGAAAATAATGAAATTTGCAACAAGATGACAGTAGTTTTTTCAGTAGGTCATAAACCTGGAACTTTATATAGGCAATTAGAGACTTTTGAAAAAGAAAACATAAATATGCTTAAAATAGAATCGAGACCCTTTGGAGATGGATCATTTTGTTATTTCTTCTATGTAGATATAGAAGGTAATCTGGAAGATGAAAATGTGAAAATAGCCTTGGATATAATAGGCCAGAATAGTTTAGAATTTAAAATATTGGGTTGCTATAAAAAAAATTAAGGAGCCAAAATGATAATAACTATAGTGGGATTAGGAGTAATAGGAGGGTCTTACGCTTTAAGTTTAAAGGAAAAATACAATAATATATTTGCAATAGATATAAATAAAAAATCTTTAGAAGAAGCTAAGAAAAACCAGATTATAAAAGATGGAGCTAATTATTTAAGTGAAAAATCATATGAGATTATAGCTAAAACAGATATTTTAGTTTTAGCTATCTACCCTAGTATGATAGGAGAATTTATAGATAACTATAAAAGTAAATTTAAAGAAGGTCTTATAATTACTGACGTTGCTGGAATTAAAGCAAAAGTTATGGAGGATATAGATGAAAAGTTGCCTAAGAATGTGGATTTTATATTTACCCATCCAATGGCGGGCAAAGAGAAAAAGGGTTTTAGTTATGCAAGTAGCAGTATTTTCAAAGGTGCAAACTTTATTATAATACCTACAGCAGAAAATAAAGACTTTAATATTAAAATTATAGAAAATTTAGCTAAAGACATGGGCTTTGAAAATATCAAATATATATCAAAAGAAGAACATGATAAAATAATAGCTTTTACAAGTCAATTACCCCATGTAATTGCAGTATCTTTAATAAATAGTGACAACTTAGGAGTGGATACAGGTAAGTTTACAGGAGATAGTTATAGAGAACTAACTAGGATTGCAAATATAAATGAAGATTTATGGAGTGAATTATTTTTATACAACAAGGAAAATTTGATAAATATGATAGAAGGATTTGAAAAGCAAATTTCAATAATAAAAAGCAGTTTAAAAGAAGATAATATAAATGAATTAAAAGGAAGATTTATAGAATCTACAAAAAGAAGAGAAGCACTATAAAAAAATTCGCTTTACCTAAGTTATCTATAGTCGATACCGTCAATATCGCCTAGAAAATGCTTAAGGGAAGCGAATTTTTTAATTTAATTCAATTATAAATTGGTGATAAAAAAATAAAAACAACTCATATAATAATATAAAGCAAAAGTTAAAAAAACTTGTAAAAAGGAATGAGTCTATGCAATTAAGTAGAGAAGAAGAATATTTAAAGCTAATGGACATTATAAAAAATTTAAAAAAGATGATTTGTTTGATGAGAGACAATAGTGAAATAGATTATGAAGCAAATAATGAATACGTAAAATTAATAAATTATATAGAAGAAGAGGTCATAAAAAATGAAGAAAGCATAAAGGAGTTAAAAGAACCTTTTTTGCTATTTGTAGTAGGAGGTGGAAATTATGGTAAATCAACTTTAATAAATGCACTACTTAAAGAAAAAATAGTAGAAACAACTGATATCCCTAATACATGGAAGTTAGATTTATTTATTAAATCAAAAAAAGAAAGAATGGAAATAACCTATCAAGATAACTCAAAATCTATTAAATCTTCTAAAGAGGGAATAAAGTTATTAAAAAGAGAAGAAGAAAAATATAAAGTATCTAGAAAAAAAATATTAAGAAGAGTTAAAGAATATAAAAATACAAAAGAATTAACTTTGGATGAATTAAAAGAACACAGAAAAAGACTAGAGAATGAGTATCTATATAAATCTAATATAATTCAAATTAAATACTATATTTCTAAAGGAGATATACTAGAAGATTTTGTAATTGTTGATACTCCAGGATTAAATCAAGTACTTTTAAAAAATACTTTCACTAGAGTAAAAAAGTACTATGAAAAAGCAGATGGAGTAATTTGGTTAATAGATGCTCAAAATATTGTTTCAAAAGAAAATAATAAAATTATAGAAGAAATAGAAGAGATAGATACGTTGCATAGTAAAAAGAAAAATATTATAGCAGTAATAAACAAAATAGATATAATAAGAAAAGACAATATTGCAAACCTTGCAAAAGTAAGAAGAAAAGTAATGGAAATATATGAAGATAAATTTGATGACATAGTATTTATATCGGCAAAAGAGGCATTAGAAGGGTTAATTAATGAAGATGATAATTTAATAGAAAAAAGCAATATAAAATATTTATATCAAAGTATAGACAAAAACTTTAAAAATAGAGCAGAGGAAAATCAAATAAAATCAAAATACAAGAATTTGTATATAATGAAAGATAGTATATTAGATAAGATATACAACTATAAAAGAAATTTATACAAAGATATTTCTATATATAATGAAAGTCAATTTGAGCAAAAAGATAAAATAAAGGATTTAGATATTTATGTAAAAAATAGATTAGAAGAATTTAAAAAAGGAAACTACGAAAAAAGAGACGACATAATCGAGTTAAAAAAAGAAGTAGAAGAGCTACAAAATGTATGTAATTTAAATTTAGAAAATTTATATGAACATTTATATATAAAGTCTAATTTTAAACCCAACAAAACGGAGAAAGATATAAATACAAACTTATATTTTACAAGGAGCAAGCACATAGTATTTGACTATAACAAAAGTTATAGAATAAATAACAACAATATAAATTTTATTAATAAAATAGAAAATATATTAAACAAAAGCAATTCTAAAAGCAAATCTGATGATGAAGTATTATTAATAAATACAATTATCCCACAAATAAATTTTCTAATTGAAGAAATTGTTGAAGTTGTAGATGAAAAATTGAATTTAATACACATTAATTTGAATGAAACAAGAGAAGAAAGCTTTAGAGAAAAACATATAGACTACTTAAGTGTAAAAAAACATATAGATTATTTAGACAATATAGAAAATATAATGAAAATTTTGAGGTGATATTTTGGATAATAGGAGAAATTATATTTATGAAATAAAGGATAGTATATTACAATCTCCAATTAGAAAAAGATTAACAGAGTCTGAAAATATACCATTTAAAAAAGTAGTATTAGAAAATTTAAATAATACAATAGAAAACATTAAGGCTCTAGAAAATAATAAAGATAAGGCTGTAAAATTGGTTATAGTTGGAGAAGTAAAATCAGGGAAATCAAGTTTATTAAATGCATTAATAGGAAAAGAAGTAAGTACAGTGGATGTACTAGAAGCAACATCATCAATAATAGAAGTAATATATGATAAAGAAAACAAAACTAAAAAATCAGACAATATTACTCAGGTAAGACTTAATATAGAATATCTAAAAAAAATCAATATAGTAGACACTCCAGGACTTAAAAGTATAACAATAAAGAATGAGCAAAAAACCTTAAATTATATTCAAAATGCAGACCTAATATTATTTGTAATAGATGCAACTCATATAGGCCAAGAAGATATATTAGAATCCCTAGATTTAATAGCTCAATATAGAAAGCCTATAGTTGGAATAGTAAATAAAGCAGATTTACTAGAAGACAATAAGCAGGAAGTCATGGAGTATATAAAAGACGAATACGGAATATATATAGATGATTTCTTTATGATATCTTCTTATTTAGAATATCAAGATAAAATGAGTAAAAATGTAAAAGCAGGAAATACAGATATAGTAATATCTAATTACAATGAATTAAAGGAAAACTTTAAACAACTAGTAAAATACATAGAAGATACAAGTAACAACTATAAAGCTGTAAAAGAAAAAAGTTTAAACTCATCCTTAGAAGGGATAATTCATAAAGAAATAGTTAATCATCATGAATATAAACAAAGTTTATTTGTTTTAGTAGAAGAACTTAAAAAGCATGAGAGATTACTACAAAATAAATTTGATTATGTAAAATCTAAAATGGAATTTGAAGTAAATGATTGGTGTAATAGAGTATTTTTAAGTGAAGAATTAAGCAAAATTAAAGCGGATATAGAAAGTTCTGCAATTTATATTAATGAAATTTATATTAATGATAGGGTTAACAAAAAGAAAATAGAATTAGATGAATTATTTTTTAAAGAATGGAGTGAATGTTTAAAAGAAATAAGTGATCAGTTAGATGATGATATAAAAAAATATATAGATAAAATAACTTATAGAAGTGAACTATTAGATACACCACATTTGAATATTGATAGTGGAAAGGGAAATATTAATGAAATGCTAGCTACTGTTGGAAGTGGAGCAATACTAGGGGCTACATCAGGCGGTATAATATCTATGTATACTGCTGCAATTGGTTCCTCAGCAGCATCAGTTACAATTGGGACGGCATTAATAACTTACTGTCCACCATTACTAATAGCAGGCACAATAAGTGGTGCCCTAGGCAAGGTTATATACGATAAGGTTAAGTCTGATAAAAATAACAAAGAAATACTAAATGATATAGATAATTTTATTGATGGATTAAAATACAAAATAATAGAAGCATTAAATGAAGGTTACTTTAAAGCAAGTCAAGAAATAGTTTTTACAACTACGGAAATACTCAAAAACCTAAAAGGAATCTATACAAATAAATATGACATAGAAAAACTATCTAAAGAAATAGAAGCATATATAGAAAAACTAAAAAAATATATAAGTAATTAACTAAAAAATCTCCATTAATTTGGAGAATTTTTTTTATTTATATCATATATATAAGTATAGGCTACAATAAAGGAGAAATTAAAGTGATTACGATAAGTTTGTGTTTAATAGTCAAAAATGAAGAAGAAGTAATTAGTAGATGCCTAGGCAGTATAAGTGAAGCAGTAGATGAAATAATTGTAGTTGATACAGGTTCAACAGACAATACAAAAAAAATAGTAAGTGAATATACAGATAAATTATATAATTTTGAGTGGAAAGATGATTTCTCAGAAGCTAGAAATTTTTCCTTTAGCAAGGCAACAAAAGAATATATACTATGGTTAGATGCAGATGAATTTTTAGATATTATAAATAAGGAAAAACTAATGAAATTAAAAAGTGAATTGGATAAAGATATAGATGTAGTGACAATGCAGACTTATATATGTATTGATGAAAATAACAATCCTAAAATAATGGCTAGAAGAAATAGGTTAGTAAAAAATAGAAAAAACTATAAATGGTTTGGTTTTATACATGAATATATTGAAACTTGTGGAAACTGTTATGATAGCAATATTTCAATTATTCACAATAAAGTTAAAGCCAATAGCAATAGAAATCTTGAAATTTATAAAAAAAATATAGATAAAGGCAAAACATTAACAGATAGAGACTTATATTATTATGGCAAAGAACTTTACTACAACGAATTTTGTGATGAAGCAATCGAAATATTAAAACAATTTGTAGATAGGGGTTCCTGGAATGAAGAAATAGTAGATGCGATATGTAAAATAGGAGAATGTTATTTATGCAAAGGGGAATTAGTAAAGGCAAGAGAGTATTTCTATAAAACCTTTGAATATATAGAACCTCGTGGAGAGGTATTGTACAATATAGCTACATCTTTTGAGGAAGAAAAAAAGTACCATCAGGCTATTATATGGTATGAAATAATACTACAATTACCAATACCTAAAGATTGTAATCAATGTGTAAATTTAGGATGTTGGAGATTTAATCCACATTTAAATTTATGTTCTTGTTATTTTGAAATTGACGATTTACCAAGAGCATATTATCATCATAAAAAATGTTTTGAAATAAATCCATTAGACACATGTGTTATACAAAATGATAAATTTTTCAAATCTATAATTAAAGACAAGCCATAAAAAACCTAGGATAGTATCCTAGGTGTACATAAAACTATTTAAATTTATAATGTGAAATTTTATACAAAAACATTGCAGTACATTTAATTAAAACGTTTATGTTACCTAAGACGCTTTGGTCATTTTCATTTGAGTGCAATTTAGTTACATCCATTCCAAGTTGTAAACTAATATTATTTATATAGCTAAATTGAATGCAAACCATAGATAAAAAATATATTAGTCCAATTATAAATAATGAAAGAATCACAAGAATCACAAATATCCACCCCCATCATGCCGAAAGAGCATGTCCTCTATTATGTAAAGTCTAACACATAAGATGATTAATATCATCTTTCAAATAGGTTTAAATATAACTTTAAAATAACAATAAACTATTTCCTATGATAAAATTCATATAGATTTATGATATAAGTTAAACAATAACAATATATTATGGTGTAAAAAAATAAAATCTAGAATAAACTTATTCTAACCTTTAATGTATAAATACAAAAAAAGATAAAAATACTACAAATATAATCCATAGCATTAAAATATTAATACTATGGATTATATTTGTAAGAATATTCGATATAAAGTTAATTGTATTAATATTATTATCGGAATCTATAATACAAACTTTATCTCTTAGTTCCACTGATTTTAATATTTTTTTATAGTCTAACACTTTTAGAAATTTATGCTTAATATTTTCTATTTGTGATAGTGCAGATTCTTTATTTATACATAAAATTATGAAAAAAATAGAGGAATGTTACTTCATTTTTTAGGTTATAATCTCATTTTCACATGAGGTATTCTTTTTTAAACGTAGGATACCCCTTTATTAATTATTGTATAAGTACTATTATAAATATATTAATTATAATAATTTTAACAAATAAGTTGGAGGGTTTTCAATTGAATAATACTAAAAAACTAACAGAAGCAGCACTGTTATCATCATTATTTGTAGTTTGCACAATTGTTGCTGTAGGAACAGGGATTGGATATTCACTTTATCTAGATTTTATTGTTCCTGTATTCCTTTGTATAATATGCTTAAAATGTGGATTTAAATATACTGTTTTATCGGGAGTAACCTCCGTATTAATAGTAGGATTAGTACTTGGAGATATAGGAACTGCAATATGGATAACACAAAGCATAGTTCTTGGAATTATGTGTGGAATACTTCTTAATAAGCCTACTGCCATTATGGATGACCTGGTGTATGCCTCAATACTTGGGGTACTACTTATGGTGCTTATAGATGTATATGCCTCTGCACTTATAGGATACAGTTTTATGAAAGAATTTCAAGAATACGTAAAATTATTCCCATATAAAAATTGGACAGATATTATCTATTATTTATTTATAGCAACTCTTCCATTTGGAACAGTATTTACAGTATATTATGTATCCTTAATTGTTGGAAAAAGATTAAAAATAGTGCAAGGAGAGGCTAAGAAAAAGTTAGAAATAATGAGTAACTTTAGAAGGTATTCTAGATTTTTATGTTGCTCAAAAAAAGTATTTTATTCTTGTGCAATGTATATATTTTTAGTGGAGATAATGAATATTTTAAATATTAATGTAGAGAGTGTATATTTAAAAACAGTAATAATATCTATAGAGTATTTGTGTATGTACTTTGTTATAAGAGATGGATATGTAACGATACAAAACTATGTTTTAGCAAAGTTTGAAAAAATATCATATGCTAGAATATTATTGTTAATATTTGTAGTATTACTTATAATTTTATACAGAATAACTATAGGTATAATAGTAATATTAAATATTATACTAGACAACAAAATAGACATTAGGACAAGGCAAAGTAATATTATTAATGGATTGTTAAAATAAAGAGAATAGGGGGATTGAAATGGAGAATACAAACCTTAAATGGCTAATAGAAGAACCTATAGCTCACAGGGGATTATTTAATAACCAAAAACCAGAAAATTCCTTAGCAGCTTTTAAAAATACAGTAGATAATAATTACAATAAATTGCCGAAAAGCCCCCTTCTTTAGATGTGGGGATGAAAGGCAAGGTCTCAAACTATCTTAATAAAGAGAGGTGGAACAACTTCTAGTTATATTAAGTCTCAAATGTTGTATAATAAAAATAATATATG
>NZ_JBOFOR010000230.1:0-7521 GCF_051659545.1 Romboutsia sp.
GACTATACATTATGTATAGTCTTTTGTTTTATTTGTAATATATATATAATATAAGTAAAAATTATAATATTACTAAGGTAATAGTATAAGTAGAAGGAATGAAAAAAAATAAATAAATAAATATATTTGGATCAAGGGATAGAGGAGCCTATAAACCTACTTAAGATATTGATATATATTTTTTTATTCTAGTATATATTATAGAACATTGAATTTAATTAGAGATGATATATTTTTAGAAAGATTAAGACTATATATTGTGCGTAGTCTTTTTTAGGTATGCCAAGTAGGAGGAACAAAAGTCCGTTGCAGGCTTGATAGTGGGAACTGCTAGCTAAGGGCAAGGGTGTCCCATCGTGATGTGGAATCTGAAGAAAGGCTACGGCAAAGTCTTGGTCTGAGCAACACGAATATAAATATCAATATTGTTTTGTACAATTTAACCTAAATTTTTATGTATAAAAGTTCTATGATTTTTTATTATTAATTTTAGATAAGGCTGTAGATGTTCTGTAGAAACTTCCTAATATATTAACTATACTAGAATGGTTAACTAGTCTATCTAATATGGCGCTAGCCAACATACGATTAGCAAAACTTCATTCTAATTAGATAGATTTGTATTACCAGTAACTATAGTACTTTTATTTTAATATATTTTATCTATTAATTGAAAACATATCTTTGCTTCTTGCTATCCAATAGGTTATTTACCTATCTAGCTTATTTGCTAAATGTGATTTTTTAATTGTTCTATTAGATCTTTACATTTTATAAAATATATAATAACTCTTTTCTTAGCAGCAATCCCTATTGAAGTAGCTAAATGCGTTTTCAAATACCACTATTTCCAATCCAAATTATATTGCTATTATTCTCTAAAAAACGAAGACTATAAAATTATAAAAATTGTTGTTTATTTATTTTAATTTGAAAATCAAAATCAAAATCTTTCATTTCCTTCAGGTGTGGAAAACCTGCTACTTTAACCATTGTATTTGTTGCATTAAAGTTTTTAACTTCAATCTCTCGAGCGGTTAGTTCATATAGAGCATCAACAATGCTTATCTTATTTTCATTTATATTTGCAATATATTCATCAATTTTTAGACTCATATAGGTTAGTTTTAAATCTTGTAAATTACGTTGTAATACTTGAAATTGTTCATTAAATTTCTCCAACTCCCTAAAATGCATCTCTGAAAAATCTTTTAGTTCTCTTTTTATTTATTTTTAAATGTAAGTTTTACAAGTTCTGTATGATGTTCTTTATTGTAATTTATTTTATTTTTTGATAATTGGTGTATTGTAATAGTTTTTTTAATACACATTGAGGTTATCTTCAATAACTTCAATGGATACAGTTTTGCCTATTAAATCCGAAGGTACTGAGAGCATACTTTAGTATTTGAGAGTGTTAAAATGTGATCTTCTTCTTTATTAAAAATAACTATAGGCGGTAGCCCAATTGCTTGATAAACTCGTGTGTTTGCTTCATTTGTTATTATAATAATCTTTTCATGAAGTTCTTCTAAATTATTTAATATTCAATTGTAGTTCATAATTTTATCAATAATTTTCATAGGATTTTCAACCTTTGCATTAGGTTGAGGTCTTGATATTAAGCATGATTTTATTGTAAACCAATATCTGATGCAAACTGATTAAACTTATGATTTATTTTACCTTTTGACTTTTCGCTTCTAGCTTTATTCATCATTGTATACGGATTATCAATTAAAATCTTTTCAGGTATACAACTAATTGTTTCAAAAGCATTAGCTAAAAAATCAAAAAAGTATTTTTTTGAAGCTCTTCTATCTATTCCAAATTATCTTGATAGTTCACTAAAATTAGGTTTATCCAAATTATTAGCCTCCATTAAAACTTTTAATTTATATAATTCTTTAACAGTTTTTATTTTTATTTCAGTCATTATGTTAATTTTAATTTTAGCATTTATACTAAATCTCCAGCAGGCAAATCCTATCAAAAACACTTACAAGAAATAGGATATATAAGTATTTCTAAGAGATATTTAAAAGTGCATGGAACTTAGAGAACAGCCGTGTGCGAGACGGTATGCACGGTGGTGTGAGATGACTCTAAATAAAATAATTATTTAGCTCATACTCTATTTTATGCAAGCAGAAGTGATACATGAAACTATTAAAAGATTAAATAAAAAATATATATAACTTGAACAACATATTTATCCAAAAAATTTGACAGAGGGGGTAAATGCAGATTAAGTTACTAGTAATAAATTAAAAGATAAAGGATATTATACGAAGGTATACCATAGGGGGAATGAGGTAGATGTACAATTGAGTAGGTAAAGAAGAAGAGGATAGTAATTCTGGTATAAGAACGAGATAATAAACTAATATTAGGTTATAGTAGTATTAAAATATAGTCATTTAGGGCAATATTCTTTTTCTAAGAATATAGTTAATATTATATATATAAAGACAAAGAAAATATACATAAACGATAAATAAAATGGGGGTAAAATAATGAAAAAGAATAAAACAATTGCATTTGTAATGGCAGCAGGGTTATTAGTGGGAGGAACTTTTGTAGGAACTAAAGCTTTGTTTACAGATAAAGGAACTAGAACAGGTGATTTAGTTATAAATACAGGAAGCCTTAAATTACAAGTAAGCGAAAGAGAAGGATGGATGGTTAAAACTCCAGGAGGAAAGACAGAAACTATAGTAGCTGGAAATGAGCTGATTTCTAATGCTAAGCCAGGAGATAAATTTCTTAGAGCAATTGAGGTAAAAAATATAGGAACGCTTACACAAAAACTAAGTATTGAAGGTGGAGATGACCAAAACCTAAAAGATTGGCTAAAAATAAATGTTACAAAAGACGATATCCAAAATAGAACATTAGTACCAAATGAGGGTGTTGGATTCCTTATAGAAGTAGAAGTTTTAGAAGCAATGGAAAATGGGGAACAAAGTAAAACATTTGATTTAAATACACTTATGAGTGAAATTACTATAAACGCTGAACAACTAAAATAAATTAATCTATACTAATAAATTCAATAATAAAATAAAGCATTCTAACTACTAGAATGCTTTATTTTATACAAAGAGGGAATAGTTATATGAAAAAAATAATAACTAAAATTACAATAATGGCGCTAGTTATATTGAATTCATCTATGAATTTGTATGCAGAAAATAAAGAAATATACATAGATCCTATATTCACTTCTGATAATGGAATATGGTATCCAGGAAAATCTGAATATAAGGAGTTTTATATATCAAACAACAAAGAAGAAGATATAAAAATATACAGATTATATATAGAATTTAAATCGTGTAAAAACTTGGAAACAAATCAAATGTTAGATAGAAATAGTAAGCAGTTTAACGAATTATCTGAAAATAGTACAGTCAAATTAAGGTATAAAGGAAATATCCTATTTGAAGATAAGTTAGGAAACTTACTATCTAAAAAAGGAATAGTATTGTCACAAGAAATTAATATAAAGTCTAATGGAAAAGCACTGCTAAATATGACAATAGAAATGAATGAAGAAATGAATAATGATGCACAAGCTCTTGAAAATATATTCAGAATAGGAGTTGCATATAAAATAGATAATACACCATCAGTAGTAAATCCAGGGAACCCTGATGAAGAAATTCCACTAATCCCATTGGAACCATCAACACCATTAGATCCAGAAGACCCTGATAAAGAAAGACCACTAATTCCATTAGAACCATCAACACCAATAGGCCCAGAAAATCCACAACCACCAACGAATCCAGATACTGGGGTAGATGGAGAAACAGATGAAAATGGCTCAGATAAGTTACCACAAACAGGAGGACTAATAAACTCTGCTAGTTTATTAGCACTTGGAACTATTGCAATAGGTACAGGAGTAGTACTAAATAAGAAATCATCTCAAGATAAAGGAGATAAGGACAATGAGTAGATTAAAAAGACTTAAAGAAAAAAAAAGAAAACAATTTATAAAAACTATCATGAGTGGCTTAGCTCTGACAATATCTATAGGAACAAGTCAAACTATAACTACTTATGCTTGGTTTACAGATAGTGAAACTTTACAAAGTGATTTAGTTGTAACTATGGGAACACTAGATGTAGATATAGGAGATGGTTTTAATTCGGAAAAATTAAATAAAGATAATAACTTTACTGAATCAAAAGAATTTAGTATATCAAACGAAGGAAGTTTAAAGGAGCAATTAAAATTAAAAATATCTTTAAATAAAGACAATAAGATTGAAAATAATTATCTAAAGTATATAAATTATAAATTGTATATTGATAAAGATGGAGAAGAAATAACAATAAATTTAGATGAATTATCAAATACATCTAAAGATATTGACTTAGTAGATAAACATGGAAATAGAATAATTTTAAATCCAGGAGATGTTTTAAATTGTAAATCAACTATATCTTTAAATACATGTAACGAAGATATACTAAGTGAAATATCTAATAAGTCTATAGCATTTAATACAGAGGTGCTTGCTAGTCAAATTAATTTAAATCATAATGATATAGCGGGATTTACAGATAAAGAAGTACAGACTAATATAGTTAATATTGATAAAATAGATCCTGTAGTTCAAGGTAATTTAAATATACATTTCCAAGAAGATAAAGAAGAAATAAAAATTTTTATACCAAATGAATATAAACCTAAACAAATATCTAATATAAAGGTATTAACAGAGGAAGATGGAGAATTTGAAAATACCGGAGAATTTAAAAATATAGAAGTAGATGAAGAAAATAAATATCATTTTGTTATACAAAAGAAATATGATGAAGAATTTAATAAAAAGAATATAGGTAAAGAATTTAGTGAAAATAACCAATTAAATATAGAAATTAAATTTATAGATAAGCAAAAAGATAAAGAAATAGAAATAACAGAAGTATGGAATATAAAATTTAGAATGAATAAGAATAAGAATAAGAATAGATTACAAGCATATTATCAGGTGATTAGCTCGAATCACAAATTTTTAGAAAATCCAAGTAATCCAGATGTAGAAGAACCACCAAAGGAAGAAATAGAAAATCCAAGTAACCCAGATGTAGAAGAACCACCAAAGGAAGAAACAGAAAATCCAAGTAAACCAGAAGTAGAAGAACCACCAAAGGAAGAAACAGAAAATCCAAGTAACCCAGATGTAGAAGAACCACCAAAGGAAGAAACAGAAAATCCAAGTAAACCAGAAGTAGAAGAACCACCAAAGGAAGAAATAGAAAATCCAAGTAAGCCAGAAGAAGTAAATATATATAAATACAAAGAAGTAATAACACAAAATGAACCCAAAATAACAGAAATACAAAATAAAAACACAGTTACTCAAGTATAAGATAAAAGTGGTAGCTGAAAAGATACCACTTTTATTTTAAGGAGGATAAATAATGAAAACTAAATCAGTACAAAAAAAACAATCTAAAATATCAAAAATAGTAAATATTACATTAACAATTATATTTATAATACTAGCACTAAACCTACTAACAACCAAATCAGAAAAAATATTTAAAGTAATAGGGTATAGAACATATACAGTGCTATCAGGAAGTATGCAACCTAAATTCTATCCAGGAGACATGGTAGTAATAAAACATAAAAATAAAACAGATATAGATATAAATGACATAATAACATTCAGAGATAAGGAAGGAATAATAATAACCCATAGAATAATAGAAAAAACAAATGAAGGATACATAACAAAAGGAGATAACAACAACGTACAAGACTCAGATATAATCACATCAAATGACTTAATAGGAAAGGTAGTCTTTAGCATATCAAAAGCAGGATTTGTAATACAATTCTTATCACAAAAATGGGTTTTAACAATAGAAATGATATTACTTGGAATATTAATAATCATATATAGCAAAAATGAATAATATGAAAAGTATGAAAAAAATAATAGGAAAAATATTAATAATAATAGGAATAACAATAATAGTAATGACAGTATATCTAAACTACACAACACAAAAATCAAATGATAAAGTAGTTCAAAAATACGAAAAAACAATAAACTCAAAACCACAACAGCAAAATAAGGCACAAACTCAACTACCAGAGGACATAATAGGAATACTAGAAATACCAAAAATAAACCTAAAAGTAGCAATCCAAGAAGGCACAGACAAAACCACACTAAAAACAGCAGTAGGTCATTTCAAAAACACTGCAATGCCTGGCCGAGTAGGAAACTTTGCAGTAGCAGGTCACAGAAGTTATACCAGTAACAAATTCTTCAGCAACCTAGACAAAATTGAAGAAAAAGATGAAATAAAAGTAGTAACAAAAACAGGGACCTTTACATATATAGTAACTAATACAGAAGTAGTAACCCCTGAAAAAGTTGAGGTACTAAACCCTAAAAATAACAAAAAAATAATCACACTTATAACATGCACACCTAAATATGTAGGATCTCACAGACTAGTAATACAAGGAGAACTTAAATAGGAGCATGTATTTTTAGGGCCAGTAGGTATAATACACTATAGTCTAAAAAAACAGTAAACAGATTGATGAATAGTATATCAAAGGGGGAGAATAAAAGATGAAAATGTTAATTATTTCAGATTCATTTATAATAAAGGAAGCTATATCTAGTTTATTTATAAATAACTTCAAAACTAGTAAAGTAAAATCAATAGAGTCAATAAATGATATTGGATTAGAAACTTTAAATACTTATGATGTTGTATTTATGGAAACAAATAACGAAACTTTGGAAGACTTAGATAAGGTTGCAGAATCTAAACAAATAAATAGTAATTTGAAAGTAGTAGTATTAGATCATTCTAAAAATGAAACAGTTTGCACCAAAGCAATTAAACAGGGCGTAGATGGATATATAACTAACCTAGAAAATGAAGAAGATTTTATATATATTATAAAAAAAATAATATCGGGAAGTAAATTTTATGATGGCCAAAGTATTCAAAAAGCGCTAAATCATAACTTTGATAAAACACACAGCCATCTAACTAAGAGAGAAAATGAAGTTATGATGGAAGTAGCAAAAGGCCTAAGTAATAGGGATATAGCTATAAGCCTGAAAATAACTGAATATACAGTTAAAAAACATATAAGTAGCATACTTGATAAATTAAGTATGAAAAATAGACAGGACATAATCATATACGTAAAAGATAAAAACATACATAACTAGCTTAAAATAAACGATATATATAAATATAAAAATATAGCTTAATTGTATAATGAAATTGAACCAATAAAAATATAAAAAAAATCCATAGTAATCTTATCCTATGTTATTATTTAATCACGACAAAAAAACAATACAAAAAAGGATGTGGATACTATGGATAATAACACAAACTCAAGAAAAAACAAACACCTTAGCTTTAAAGAACGTGCAACTATAGAGATAAGATTAAATGATGGACTTTCTCCTTATAAAATCGCAAAAGAACTTTGTAGACCTATAAATACAATCATAAATG
>NZ_JBOFOR010000231.1:0-4066 GCF_051659545.1 Romboutsia sp.
TTAGGTATATATAGCCCGCTAAATGTGAAAATTATGCACCCCTTCCTTCCAGCAGGCTAGCTACAAATTCGCTTCGCTCATGGCGCCGACAGGTCGCTTAAAGGGCGGTGCGGGGTGCATAATTTCCCCATTCAGCTCAGTAACTATATATAATCTATCCGTTTAATAAAGGTCTGCACATCAATTTCTTCGTCCTTAATGATTATATGAAATTTAAAGACGGTGCTAGGCGTAGCCTAAAGGCCGAAGGATAATCTATATTTAGCTATAAATTTATTTTTCTTTTATTGGTATTTGTAATTCAGTTAGCCAGTCTTCTTCAGATTCTTTATTCCAAATACCATCAATGTAGTTTTCTCTAGGGTTATCAACTACTTCATAGCCATTTTCATCTATCCAGGCAAATGCATAGGCATAAGCTTTAGCTAACTCGGAGTACGGTCCTTTATGCATAACTGATACTGCCGTTGTGCTTGGTATTTCCTTAAATACTATATCACCTACATTATTCCCTATGTTATCAACCGCTTCACAAAACTCTACATTAAAGTCATTTTCTTTGTATTCGCCATCTAAGTAAACAATAAAACAGTACTCTGGTGTAGCACATTTTATGTGTGGATTGGCTTTCATACATTCCTCTCCTATTGCTGGTATTAATGTAAAATACTCATTATAATTTTTTAGAATAAACTATACAGTGCGGTAATTCTTTTATCCTAGCTTCATAATTCATAAATAAACCCTCCTGTTTATTGGATATAATAAATTCAATTCTAGAGAGTTGGTCTATACTATTGGCTATTTCCATTTCTAATTCAGTCTTTCGTTTTAAAAGAATATTCTCATCGTCTCCATACTTTAAAATTAATTTTATTTCATTAATTGATAATCCAATCTGTCTATAAGCTTGTATCTTGTGTAATTCTACTAGTTGCTTTGTTGAGTAAAAACGATAACCAGTAAATTCATCAATATATTCTGGCTCAAGTATACCTGCCTCTGCATAATATCTAAGTGTCTTAATAGTAGTTTTACTTAACTTTGAAAATTCGCCAATTCTGTACATTCACTCACTCTCCTTCCTTGTAATTTAATTTTATAATCTCCCTTAACTGGAGAGTCAACAGGATTAATCTATAACTTTTAATTAAATACGCTATCACTAAGTATTAATAACATATTGTATACTAACTTAGCTGAGTTTATTGATGCTAGCTCTTCAAATTTGTTATATTTAATATTTGCCTCTTCATCTGCATTATCTGATATGCTTCTTATTATTATAAAAGGTATTTTATTCATATGTGCTACATGGCCGATTGCTGAACCTTCCATTTCTACACAACATGGCTCATACTCACTTATTATTTTATCTTTTATGTTATTATCACATATAAAGGCTTCTCCACTTACTATTCTACCTTTATGATAACTAATATCTTCTAATTTTAATTTATTGAAAGCTTCAATTGACACATTTACTAAATGTAAATCTGTTTCAAAATATTCTTGATTTGGATACCATTCTTTCATTTGTTTTTTTCGGACATCATGGTGTGTAACATTATCTGATATAACAATATCACAGATTTTCACATCATTTTTTAAACTACCTGCAATTCCAGTGTTAATTATATGAGTTACATCAAATTTATCAATTAATATTTGAGTGCAACTAGCTGCGTTTACTTTTCCTACGCTACATGAAGTTAATATTACTTTTAGATTATTCATCGTGCCTATGTAAAATTTAAACCCTGCATATTCTTTCGTATCTATTATATTTAACTTTTCTTTAATTAATTTTATTTCTATAGGCATAGCACCTATTACCCCTATAATTTTCATTTTACTTATTACCTTTCTATTTTAAGTTTTTCAATCCTATTCAGTAATAAATTATCTACTTATATGTATCTTTCCTTCATCAAAGTAAGTATATTTCTTAATGCTTTCATTCACTCAATTATAAATATACTTTGTCTATTTATTCGGATTATTACACACTCCTACAAAAAGTAAGTTTCCTGTTTCTGATAATATTCCATAAATAAAAGGTCTATTTAAATTCATCTCTATTCTATCTTCTGGCATATCACCCATGTCAAACATAATTTGTGAATATGCTGAGGCTTCTACTCCTTTTTCATCTATTGATATATGTGTATTTTGTTTTATATCTGATATAAGTATTTTACTATTTGTAATATTGGTAAAGTCTGCGTTATCATTGAAAGCACTTTCAATTCCTAAGGATTGTAGAGATTTCTTTATTTCAAGGCTATCTCCATATGAAAACTTAGGTATTTTCCAATCTACTATGCCAGAATTGTTATAATCTCTTGTAAAAATTTCTTCTAGTTTTTTCTCTGATGATATAAGATTCTCTATGTTTTCACCTTTATTTGGAAGTATAAATACCATTTCACCACCATTTTTTAGCCCCAGGCTACTGCTTATGTATTCTTTACCTATTTTATAACTACTTACATTTCCAGTATTGCTCATATAATCGCTTTTGATTTGTTCTCCATTTGAAAGAGTAAATACATCTTTCTTTGTATCTTTTTTATCGAAAACTCTTATCCATTCATCATAAAAATACACTGTATTTAGTATAGTCATAACTTGGTCTGGGTCTGGTGTTTCGTTAAAATTTAAAGTATTATTAGTATTTGTTTTTATCCATTTTTCCATTTCTTTATATGTTTCTTCCTTTGAAAAATCAGCTGTATATAAAGAAGCGTAATAGTCTTTGCTTAAAGTGTCTATGTATTCTTTTTTATAATTAATATTTTTTCCATTCACTTCATCATCAGCCCAGATAGAATTTGCTATTTTAAGTTTTGATATCTCATTGTCTTTATAAAGCACTCTATAAAGATTCCCTAGACTATTTGCCAAGTTTTTTTCATCTTTTACTTCTAGTAAATTTAATAATTCATCTTTTGTTTGACCTTTTGCTCCTTCTGTTGCCATTGCTAGTGCATAATAAAGACTCAACGGGCTATAAAGTACATTTTCTTCATCATTTGCTAATAACTTTGAGGATGTTTTGAAAGTAAATTTATTAATATTATTAATTACATTCTCATTCAATGGATTTTTATTATATGTATCAGTTCTTTTGTCATAGTCATCATAGCTATATCCTTTAGGATAACTAGCAGCTAAAACTGTTGTAACTGATGATTTGTTAAAAGTAGTTACAAAAACTAAAGCAACACATGCCGCTACTGATAATACCATAGGTACTATTTTATTTTTAGTTTTTCTTTTCTTAGAGTTAATCGCTTCCTCTATTAATTCTTCTTCTATATAATTTAATGATTCCTTTAAATTTTTCTTCATAATATTACACCCTCATTCTTTAAATATTTTTCTAAACCTTTTCTACTTCTATATAAAGATGATTTAACCTTACTTTCACTTATTTCAAATCTATTGCTTATGTCACTTATTGAATCAAGAAACCAGTAACGTCTTAAAAATATATTTCTCTGCTCATAAGTTAATTTACGAAGAAAATTACTTATTATATTACCTATTTCATCATATGCTAATTTTTCATCAATACCTCCATAGCTAGAAATACAGTTTTCTAATTCTTCAAAAGCTACTTCTATGTTAAAGTTTCTTTTTTTAGCACTTTTATATTGATATTTTTTAAGTGCTAGATTTCTAGTTATTTTACATATATATGCTGATAAATTCTTAGGTCTTTCGTCTGGCATGTTATTCCATGCTACAAGGTATGTATCGTTCATAATTTCTTTGCTATCTTCATTATTATTAGTAATATTTATAGCTATTGTTTTTAGTAACTTTCCATATTTTCTATTTATTTCTTCTACTGCTAATTGAGACCGTTCCCAGAATAAGTCTATTATTTTATAGTCCTCCATTTTACCCTCCTTAAGTATTCTATCTATAAGTACTTAAAAATAAATTTACGTTGCACAAAATTTAATATTTTTTTATTATAATAACAAAAAAGTCTCCCTGTGAACAGGAAGACTTTTATTATATATTAAGCTATTTTTTTCTCATCTACTTTTCTTAC
>NZ_JBOFOR010000232.1:0-1676 GCF_051659545.1 Romboutsia sp.
AGGTGCTTAAAAAATCAAAATCAAAAAATAATTAAGGATATAGGTATGTGGTTATATAAACATTGTCCGAATTATAAAAATGTGGACAAGATAATATATGAATATTTTAGCAAACATAAAATACACGAAGATTTGATCCTATGTGATGTAGAGGCATATAAGAATACACAAGATGAAAAATATGTATATAATGTTATAAACTCTGTGTCGGAAATGGAGAATATAAGTGAGCAATATTTAGATAAAATAATACTATTACTATACCTAATTAATGATTATGTTCATATAAATTTATGGGCTAGATTGCTCGAAGTTACTTACGAAAAAATTAATAAAAGATATTTAGAAAAGTTGCTATTAAACATAGATAAAACCTTAAAACATACAGGTCTATATACTGATGAATTAGAAAATGAAAAGAATATGGTAAAAGTTTTATCTAGTATTTATATAGATATGTGTAAGTATAAAGGGAAATGTGACTTTATCTATAAGTATGAGGAAAACATTACGAAGTATCTTTTATATGCAAGTTTCCAAAATAAGGATTATACGTATTTGTATGAAGCCTATTTTAATTTATCTGCTATTAATAAAGTGTACACACCTCATATAAATTTAAGCAATGTAGCAACGGTAGATGCTATTAGTGAGATTGGCTTATCTAGAGTAGATAGATTATATATGCAAAAAAAATATCCATTTGAAGAATTATTAAGGAACTTAAACTATATATTAAAAGACTCTCTGATTTATGAAGAAGTAGAAAAAAGTTATCTAACTAAAAGGGCTACTGAAAGTAAAGTAATGTTATATGGTATGTTTTCTAGTGGAAAATCATCCTTCATAAACTCATTGTTAGAAAAAGATGTGCTTAAAGAAGGAGACTTACCTACTACAAGTACATTTACTTTAGTAGGTTGTGAAGAAGATAAAGAACTAGAAAGTAAAATTAAACATTCAATACCTACTAGTAAAGTTGTAGTAGAGCATCAGTTTTTAAAAGAAAACAATATAATGTTTATTGATACACCAGGATTTGAAGATTTAGACTCTAAGCAAGGTCAACTTTCTACAGATAATGCGAACATATGTGATAAGTTTATTGTATTATTAGATGCTACAAGACCTCTAACAGCTTCAGAATTTAATAGAATTAAAAAATTAACAGAGGAAATACCAAATATTAAGCTACTATTCATATTAAATAAGGTTGATTATATAGATGAAGAAGAAGATTCTATAGAAGAAATAGTAGAGGACACTCGTATTAAATTAAGTAAAATATTAGATCGTAAAAAAATTCATATTTATCCATACTCCTGCTACCTAGTTAAAAATGGAGATGAAGATATGAAGAAGGGGCTCTATAATGAAATTTTAAAACTTACAGAAACTAATAAAGCTAATTTGAGACTAGATAATATTACACAGAGTATTGAACTTAGCAAGAGTAAGTTAAAAGAAAAAATATATAAAGAAAATAAAATCCATGAAGATTATATATGTAGCCTTAATCAATCCATGAAAAATATAGAAAATGTTATAAAACTGTTAGCAGAAAAAGAAAGCGAATATACATCCTATATGGAAGACTGTTTAGATAAATTTAAGCTAACAGTAGATGATTATATAAAGGAAAGTATGATTAATATCTTTAATCAGATACCATATAT
>NZ_JBOFOR010000233.1:0-2519 GCF_051659545.1 Romboutsia sp.
CAAATTTTTCTAGAATTTCATCCCAATTTATTTCACTTTGTTCAATTAACATAGTTAGCCTCCATATTCAAGTTTTTATACTTTATATTTTAGCTAAAAAAATATTGGCATTCTAGTCGGATATTCTTTGACGCTTACATTACAACTACTAGAATTAATTATTCTTATGTATTTAGAAATACGCATCCAAAAGAATTATCTAAGCCATATAGTATTCATTATAAGCTAGTCTAAATTTATACAAATATAAGTAAATAGAGTCTCAGTTTAGCATCTAAGACTCTATTTATAACAATCAATATACGTTTTTTGTTCATTTTTACTCAATGCCCTTAATAAAAGTTTACTCATAAACTCATATTTTAGATTAAATGTTTCGACACTAGCTTCTAGCATCTCCTCATTACTAATTCTAGCAAAATTCAATTGAAATCCATTATGTAATGCCAGACACTCTATAAATAGCCTCTGACTTCTTCCATTCCCTTCGCGAAAAGGATGAATTGATTACCTTTAGAAATATTTACTATCAGCTTCATATCCATAGTAATATTTATCTGCCATTAGTTCACCTTTTGTGTGTATACTGTTTTACAAGCTTGTCTATGGCTTCTTCAAATGAAATTTTACCCTCTAAGCATTCTCTTATACGATCTTTATCCTCTTGTAGCAAGGGCATATTTTCCATTGACATAGTCGCATTTGTATTTTCTATAATTCTATCATTTTTGCTCATATTCATGTTCACCCTTTCTATATCTAACTTTAATATTTTATTACTTATATCACATCTATATTTAATATTAATTTATTTATACAAGTCGTTTTACCTTCTACATAAGTATGATTTAAATGCATATGACCATGGTACCACCACTTAAAAGCTATAGTATGGAATATTTCACTTAGAAACTCTGATACATCATCTATTCTATAATTGCCTCCCATATCTGTTAAAATTCTCGTATGACCAGTATGAGTTATTATATAATCAACCTTGTTATTATGTTTTTCTAAATTAGTCCTTGCATTTTCTTTTTCTAACTTAGTAGGAACTTCTTGCTGCCACCAACTTGTACCTTCTTTTCTTAAATATTTATCTGTAGAATTAGCACCACCAAAAGCTAATATCTTTTTATTCCCAAAAGTAAATATCTCCCCTCTCATTAAATGGTATATGTTATCTCTTATCTTATGAGCCTTGCCACCGTTAAGTTTAACTATTGGATATTGATATAACAAATCAAAATTTTCATGATTACCACATACAAAGTATATATTAAGTCCTATACTTGATAAATAATCTAATCGCTTTTCTTCTTTAAAACTACCGTCCCATATATAACCCCAATCGCCACATATAAATATATTTGTATAACCTGCTTTTCTAGCTTCATAAAAAACTTTAAAATCTAAATCTCCATGAGTATCTCCTGTTATACAATAGGTAGGTTCTGAGAATTCAGGTGATTCCTCTACTAAAATATCTTTTATAGTATAGGTTACTTTGGTAATAGTTACACTATTTATCTCTCCCCATACAAAATTAGTTAAATCTTCATTAACTTCAACATATTCATCTTCATCTATCCACTTATAAATAATAGTTTTTGTATTACTTACTGAAGCACTACTCATGCAATCTAAAGTCCAATATATTACCATTTCTTTTAATATCTTATGTGCTAAGTGAAGTCTTGGTTCTTTACTAAAAAACCTAAATAGTTCTTCTTTGCACATATCTTTTATTTCATTTTCACTACAAAACCATCTTTTAAAATAACTATCTTTTAAGTTTTTATTTTTTAATTCTATAAAAACTTCTGCTACCATCTCTAAATCATCTATGTAATACCTCTTTATTCCTATATTATCCATAATTTCACCATTTCTGTATCTAACTTTAATATTTTATCAATTATATCTTATCCATACTTACCATTGTACAAATCTTCATCATTAACCATCTTTATAGCATAATCAACGATTATTCTAAAAATACATCCATTAGACCTGTAATTTCATACTTACTACTACATTTGATTAATTCTTTTAAATAATTAAAAAGCTTATTATAGCATTCTATATATGCTTTACCCACCATAAAGAAAACAATCGCATCAACTTCTACTGAACAATCATACCAACTCTTACATCTAACATTATAAGTGCCCTTATGTTCTTGAAAACTTTCATAAGGCTTTTCACTAGCTAAATCCACTATCTCTTCATAGTTTTTCAAAGTTATAACTTCATCATGTATTTCTTCTATATTATTACCATTAAAAATCATACCTTGTTCTTTTATAAAACTTGCTAAGTTTTGAGGTGTAAAAATCTCTTCTTTAGCTTTTAGTATATATTTATTTTCATCTTCTGTTATATCATAACAACTTATACTTATACGTTTTTCCAAAGTTTCTAACACATCACTTAACTCTAGGTTATATTTTGTAATTTCCTTCTTAGATATTTTTATTTTATGACATACTGCTGCCAATATATATTGTCCCATAATT
>NZ_JBOFOR010000234.1:0-65160 GCF_051659545.1 Romboutsia sp.
TCAAATCCTAGATTTTCTAATGCACTATTTGCATTGTATTGTAAATAGTTTATAACTTCCTCTTCTAGTCCACTCTCTTTGTATATACATCTAGTATAGTTTATTTCATTTTCCATAAGACTAGCTAAAATCTGGTACATACTATCCTTTAATTTTAATTGTTCTTTTTTATTAAAAGAATTATATATTTCTTGTGCTAAAAGTCCTATATATTTTCCGTGTAAGGATTCATCTCTAAGTATAAGAGATATTATCTCTCCACTTGCTACCATCTTTCCTTGTCCTGCTAAGTATAGAGGATAGAAAAACCCTGAGTAAAATAAAAAGCTTTCTAAAAATACACTAGTAACCATAGATAAATATAAGCTTCTCGTATCTTCAGTATTTTCATACTGAGCTAAAACTAATTCAGCTTTTCTTTGTAAAGTAGGTTCTGTTTCTATCCATTTAAATAATTCATCTATTTCTTCATTTGATAATAGTGTCATAAATATAGAAGAATAACTTTTAGCATGAATTTCTTCCATAGTTCCCATAAAAGATAATACTGCTTTCCTTTGGAAATTATCTGTTAAAGACATCATGGATGGTATTCCTTCATTACCTTGTTTAGTATCTAATAAAGTTAATCCTGCCAATACTTTTTTGTATAGATCTTTTTCTTTCATACCTAATTCATTCCATACCTTAATATCTTTTGAAACTGATATCTCCTCTGGTAGCCAAAATTGTTTTACATTCTGCTCCCAAAATGCCTGTGTAAAATTATCATCTTCTTTATTCCAATTTACAGCCTTGTGTATTTTATCTAATTTAAATGTCATCTCTCCATCCTCCTATACTGAACACACTAAACATTCATTATCTTCTCTTGTAAGTTTTGTTCTCGTGTAATATAAACTCTTTAATCCTTTTTTGTACGCATATATATAAAGCTTGGCTATATCTCTAGTTGTTTTTTCATCCGTTACAAACAGTGTTGTAGATATACCTTGGTCAATATGTTGTTGAACCGTTGCCACTATATCTATAACTTTTCTCATATCCATTCTGTAAGCTGACTGATAATATAACATATTTTCATTAGTTAAAAATGGCATTGGATAAATTGTAGTTGAATCACCATAAGTTCTCACTTCTACTACTTCTGTAATTGGCATTATACTTGAAGTTGCATTTTGAACATAACTAATACTTTGTGTTGGTGCTATTGCAGTTAAGTATGCATTGTATATACCCTTTTCTTTTACTTCATCTAGTAAGCTTGTCCAGTCATCAATTGTAGGTATATAAATTCCATCAAATAAAGCTTTAACTTTATCTAATTTTGGTAAATATGAATTTGTATAATATCTAGAAAGTATGCTACTATCCTTGCATTTTGTATATTCAGATTTTTCAAAGCCTTCAAATGCTTTATTTTTTTCTATTGCTATTTTCATAGATGATTTGATTGCATAGTATCTAATCATAGCAAAAAATACATTACAAAAATCTATAGCTTCTTCTGATGTATATAAAATATCCTCTCTTACTAAATAACCATGTAAATTCATAGCCCCTAGACCTATTGAATGAGATTTTTCATTTCCGTTTTTTACTGTTGGTACTTTTTCAATATCTGTATTATCTGATACAAAAGTCAGCGCTTTAATTGCTGTGTCTACTGTACCTTCAATATCCTTATTATCCATAACATTTGCTATGTTTAGTGAACCTAGGTTGCAACTTATATCTTGTCCCCAATTATTCACACCAGCATAACCTTCTATTTGTGATGGTATTTGGTACTGTAATATTTCACAACATAAGTTTGACATCTTTATATTTCCAATATCTTTTAACATATGTTCTTTGTTGGCTCTATCTATAAATAAAACATAAGGATATCCACTTTCTTGTTGCATTTGTGCTATTTTTGTTAATAACTTTCTTGGATTTATTTCTTTCTTTTTGATGTCTACATCTTGTGCTAACTTAGCATACCACTCATCCATGCTTATTTCATCTAAGTGAACTCCATATTTTTTATATACTGACTGTGGATAAAAAGCATATCCTACTTCATTCTTTTCTGCTATTTCCATAAATTTATCAGGTATTATCGCACCTAATGCTAATGAGGATAATCTTACTTTTTCATCTGCATTTATCTTTTTAGTATCTAAGAAATTTTCAAATTCAGGATGTAAAACAGATAAATATACTGCACCTGCCCCTTGTCTTGCTCCCATTTGATTAAAATAACTAAATGACTGTTCTAACATTTTTGCTACACCAATTACACCACCAGCTACTCCTTCAATACCTTTAATGGCTTCACCTGAGGCTCTAAGTTTAGTTAAATTTAATGCAACTCCTCCACCTATTTTAGATAAGTAGTTTGCGGAAGATACTGCATAAGATATCCCTTCTGTACTATCTTCAACTGACATTAAAAAACAAGATACCATTTCTCCAGCTCTTTCTCTTCCTGCATTTAAAAATGTAGGTGTTGCTGGTTGGAATTCTTGTTTAACTAATTTTTTAGCTAAGTTAAGTGTTAATTCTTCATTTCCATCTCCTAATGCTAATGATACTATTAAAACTTTGTCGTTGTAGGTTTCTAATATTTCTTTTCCGTCATCGCTTTTTAGTGCATAGTTTTGGTAAAACTTATTTGCACTCATATATGATTGAAACTTAAAATCATAGTTCTTTATATCTTCGTATAGTTTCTTTATAAAATCTAAACTGTATTTATCTATTATTTCTTTAGAGTAATATTTATTAACTACTAGATACTCTAATTTTTCTTCTATGCTATTAAATACTCTTAATCTAGGAGTTATGTATTCTTTTATATAACTTTCTAGAGCGAGTTTGTCCTTTTCTAGTTGGTATTTTCCTTCTTTATTTTTTATAATTACTTGATTATTTAGTTCTACCCAATTCATAAGTTCCCACCTTTAGCTTTATAATAAATACTGTATATAGTCCTTTTCATTTTTTTAAATACTATATATTGTATATACACTAATTTATCTAGTTTTAAACTTATTATTAACATAGTATTTTTTTAATCTTAGTAAACCTACATTATTACTTATCTACAGACTAAAGTTTTATAAATAAAAATATACTAACTTGTAAGCTAGTATATTTTTATTCCAATATTAGATTTTTATAAAATTGGTGCTTGGTTGTTCATTGAATATCCATCATCCCTAATATCATTCATGTCTACTATCTCGTCTTTTGCTTTAACCTTACTAAGTTTTTTAACTGCCCCATAAGGTTCTCTTAGCGAAAGTTTGTCTCCTCTTCCAGAAATAACCCATAAGATTTTGTAGCCTCTAGGTACTACTTGCAGTTTATCTTCACCTTTTCCATCAGTAAAATATACTAATAAGTTAGTTTTTTTATTATTAGCGTATTCAAATACTGGAGAAAATTTAGTTCCACCTCTTACATTAGGTCTCTCTTTTATATCTTTTATAGACTTTGCTTTATATACACGCTTGATTTCATTATCACATTCTATAATAGTTATTTCATGATTGTAGTTTTTTACTATATTAAGAACTTCCTTAATAGCTTGTTTGAATTCCTCATCACTAATACTTCCACTTGTATCAATTGCAACAGCTATTTCTGCTTTATGTCCTCTAAGCTCTCCTCTTAAATCTAATCTATTTGGTTGTCTTCTATTTCTTCTCGTTATGGTTTTTTTCTTATTACTTTCAATAGTTCCCATTAGCTTTTTAAGGTATAAATTCCAAGGCAATTCTCCCTTACTATTTTTTAGAGATGAAATTAAAGTTCCCACATAGTCTGGAATTGTTCCTTTTTGAGAAAGCTCGCTAACTTTTTCAGTAAATTCTCTAAGAGTTTTTTCATCTATATCGCTAGAATCTTCCCATATATCATGAGTGTTTTCTGGGTTAAACTTAGTTTCTATATCCTCATTTATATTACTATCATCTTCTTCGCCTTCTTCATCATACTCTTGTAAATCTAGTTCAGTTTGAATCTTTCTTAAATAGTATTCAAACGTTTCATAGTGCTCTAACTTTAAATTATAGTGTGAGTTTACATATTCTAATGTAATTGCATAAGGTGGTAAATAATCTAAATAATTGTTTACTACTATATCCATAGCCATATTTATGGCTAATGTACTATATCTTCCCTTTAATGCTTTTGCTCTTATTAAATGCATAGACAGTACATGAAGAATTTCATGCTTAATTGTACTTTCCATTTGTTTTATATTAAGATTCAAGAATATTAACGGATTAAAATATATAACATACTTTGCTCCTTTAAAATTTACAGAGGTAGGGCTACTTATATCAAATCTAATATCTCTTCCCATTTGGAATAAAAAATAACCATAAAAATTATCTTTATCTTCCATAAGACTTAGATTAACTTTGTCTACAAGTCTAAAAAACTCATTTTTAAAATCTTGCGGTATATCTACCTCAAACTCTTTTCCTTTATGATTTGCTTTTAATGTAGCATAAACATTAACTATTTCTTCCGCCTTCTCAGAAAGGACTCTTACTTGTTTATTAAAATTACCTTCCATGGCTTATCCCCTTATTAAGCTATATGATTCAAAATAAGCCTCTACAAAATCTTCATTTTCTATGGCTATTTTATAAACTTCAGTATAGCTATTTTTAATGTCCTTCATGATTCCAACCATTAAGTCTACTGGATATGCTTTTAAAAACTCTACTAGCCTATTAATATAGTAACTTGACTCATTATCATAGTTTTTAATATTATTCTCTAAGTTTTTTAGTATGTTTATTGCTGATAAATAAAGTCTTGTATGGCTTTCATTTTGTATTTTTTCTATAATTTCTTCATTTAAAGTTTCTTCTATAAAAACATCTTCAAAAGATATTAGTGGACTACAATCACTTTCTACAAAGCTTATAAATTCTTCTGCTATAACCTTTCCTACATTTCCTTTTATAACATTTAAAAACACCGCTCTAGGTATTGAATCCTTTTGTTCTTTATAAATCTTATAGCTTTTTGAAACTCTTTCATAACTTCTCGGAGTAGCCCTTACATCTTCTTCATTTATTTTGTGTAAATACTCTGGGAAAGTAGAAATAAATTCTATAACTTTTTGTTCAATATCCGCTCCCATTGCCCAGTTTAACCACTGTTTATGATCTGGTTCCATATTTAACCACACAAATCTATTTTCTTGGGCTGCATCCATATCTACAACTTGATAATCAAAATCTGAGCCATATTTGCTTGATGGGTTCATAGCAGCTAAAATTTTCACATTCTCATTTAAGCTATATCCGTTAATTTCTCTATTTAATATTAAGTTCATAAGTTCTTGCTGTACTGTATGTTCACAACGGTTTATCTCATCTATAAATAAAAGAATTTGCTTACCTTTTGAGGTTTCTTCATCTATCTCTCTTAGTTTGTTGTGAACTGCATATACCGTAGCTTTCTTTTCTATTTCTTCTCCATTAGATTTACTTCCTATATACGTTTCTATAGTTGGAAGTCCACCTATTTCACCTTCTTTAAGAAGGTTTCCATCTATAACTACTAAGCTCCAGTTTTTATCTTTCGCTAGCTTTTTAGCTAGTGCTGTTTTTCCTATTCCACTTTCTCCAACTACTAAAGGTACTTCACCTGTAGCTAATATTAAGTCAACACTCTTTAATGTATCTATGAAATTCATATTCTCTCTCTCCTACATCATCTTTAGTTTTTCATCTACAGCTATTTTTTTAGCTTTGTTGCTTCCATATTTATATATGAACATTATTTTGTCTATTGGAATGGTCTTACTATTTCTATCTATAATACTGCAGTTAAAAAAATCTCTAACATATTTTTCTTCAACCTCTTCTTTAGAAAGAGATTCTTTTAGTACTTGTTCCAAGTCTTCTTTTGATATTTCTTTTGCTATATATTTAATTGCTAAAATATTTACTTTTAATAGTTCTAGCATTTTATTTTTATCTAAATCATATATAAATCTAATTGCTGCTTCATTATTTTTAATCGCTGCAAGCTCTGCCAAGTGGCTAGGTGTATTTATAAATTTTAGTGCAGTATAATTAATTTTTACAGCTTCTTCTTGAACACTTTCATATGGATTTTTTATATATTTTATTGAGTCATAATTTTGTTTCACTGCTAATAATTGTAAATATTCAGTTGGATTTTTGACATATTGTATTGCCCATCCTGATTTTTCTATTGCTAGTTTTAGTACTTTATCAGTAGGGTTTTTTATATATTCTAGGGTGCTCCACCCTGAATTTACAGCTTTTATCATCATTTCTTCTGTTGGATTATCTACATATTTAATTGCTCTAGTATTATTGTTTACCGCTAACTCTTCCATTTCTCTGGTTGGATTTTTTATATATTCTAATGTTAGTCCATTTTTTTTAATAGCTAACAATTTCATTTCCTCTGTTGGATTATTTACAGTTGATATAATATTAGGATTATTTTTTATCATTTCTAGTATTTTTGTCTCTTCCATAATATCACTTTCTTTCTATTCTTATTATTATTTTGTTGTAATTATAGCTTATTATAATTAATATACTTTTTTTATCAATTTAAACAGCATAATTATACCAACATTAACTTTATACCCATTAATGCTTTATACAGACATAATATGATAAATTTTTTCAATAAAATAAATCCCATGTATATTGATTAAAGTTCAATATACATGGGATTTACATTTTTAACAGCAAATACTTTTATAAGTATTTTTAATTCTACTTAAAGCTTCATTTAATGTTTCTTTAGAACATCCTATATTAAGACGGATGAAACCTTCTCCATCTTGTACAAAATAACTTCCTACTACCATAGTTAAATTTGCAATTTGGAAAAATTCTTTAGATTCTTCTTCATTCTTAAATACATCTCTTACATCTATCCAAGCTAAGAAAGAAGAGTCAGATTTCATAACTTTTGCTTTTGGCATATACTTTTCGAAAAAGTCGTAAACAATTTCAAAATTACTTTCTACGTAATCAGTCATCTCGTCTAACCATTTTTCACTTTCATTATATGCTGCCACAATAGCCGGAATAGCAAATACATTTGGTGAAGTTATTGAGTTACTTTTTAGTTTTTCTAATAAAGTTTCTCTAACTTTAGTATCTCTTATTACTACATATGATGTTTTCAGTCCACCTAAGTTAAATCCTTTATTAGGAGATACGCACATTATACTATTTTTATAGATTTCTGGATGAGCATTCCATAAAGATATAAATGTATTACCTTTAAATACTACATCTCTATGAATTTCATCACTTACTAAAAGTACATTATACTTCAAACATAATTCTGACAATTGATATAGTTCTTCTTTTGTCCATATACGACCAGATGGATTCTGAGGACTACAGAATATAAATACCTTTATATTACCATCCTTCATTTGGTTTTCCATATCTTCAAAGTCAAGGTAGTATCTGTTATTTTCTAGCTTTAATGGGCTACAATATAACTTTCTATTGTTGTTTACTACAGCCTCTGCAAAAGGATCATAAGCAGGTGTATTTATTAATACTCCTTCACCTTCTTTAGTATATGCCTGAACTATATAATGAAGAGTTGAAACCGTACCAAAAGTTAATTTTATCCATTCTTTTTCTATATGAATATCAAATCTTCTTTTGTTCCAATTTATAACAGCTTCATAAAAGTCGTCTCCTATAAAAGTATAACTATAGTCTCCAACTGATGCTCTTTTTGTGATAGCTTCTTTTATAGCTGGCGCACACTCAAAATCAATATCAGCTAAATCCATTGGAATTGCATTTTCATCTAATCCAAATTTTTCTTTAATTACATGGTTGCTCCATTTTCTACAATTACCTTCTTTACGGTTTAATACTTTGTCAAAATTATATTCCATAGTTTTACTCTCCTAATATTATAAAGTCCTTAGATGTCTTATTAAGCGAAACACCTTTTCCATTTATTATGACAATATCGTCCTCTATTCTAACTCCTCCTACATCAGAAATGTAAATGCCTGGCTCACAAGACATTACCATTCCTTCAGTTAGAATATCTTCACTTCTTTGATTAAGTGTTGGTACTTCTCCATCTCCAAGTCCTATTCCATGACCTAGTCCATGGTTGAAATAATCACCAAATCCATTTTTAGCTATAATATCTCTAGCAATTTTATCAATATCACTAGCCTTCATACCTTCTTTTATAGCATCTATTGAAGATTGTTGTGCATTTAAAACTACATCATATATTTCTTGGATAATTTTAGGTGGTTTACCTATAGATATAGTACGAGTCATATCTGATTGATAACCTTGATAAACAACACCAAAATCTATTGTTATAGCTTCATTTTTCTTTAACTTTTTTGTTGTAGGTCTTCCATGTGGCATTGCTCCTCTTTCACCTGATGCTACTATTGGTTCAAATGACATTCCACTTGCTCCCTTTTTAAGTGCATAGTATTGAATTAGAGCTGAAACTTCAAGCTCCGTCATGCCTTCTTTTATCTCAGAAATAACCTCGCTAAATACTTCATCTGTAATCTCGCAGGCTTTTTTGATAAGTTCAATTTCCTCTTTAGATTTTATAGACCTTACTCTTCCTAACTCATTAGTTATTAAAGTAATATCAAAATCTTCCTTATCTAATTGAATATACTCTTGTATACTCATAGCTTGACTCTCTATTGCTAATTTTTTTATATTCAATTCTTTTAATAATTCAATTATGCTTGGCATATAAGAGCCTTGAGGTACAACTAAATTTATAAATCCAGATGTTTTTTTATCTGCTTCATCTGTATACCTACCATCTAGAATTTGATATTTCTCTTCTTTGGTAATAAGTATATAGACACCACTACCTGTCAGTGCTCCTATATATCTTTTATTATTTTTACCTTTGATTAAAAGAGCTTCAACACATCTTTTATCCATTAAATCTATTATTTTTTCTACTCTATTATTCATAATTATAAAATATTAGAAATCTAATTCTAAATCTCCTAATAAGTCTTCTTCTTCTTTAGAGAATATGTTCTTAGCTTCTTGACTTTCTTCTGTTTTTAATTTTGCTTCAGCTTGACGCTCCATTATCTTAAAGAATGGCATGTATAGTGCTACTGTTAATGCTAACTGTACTGCATTTGCTACTATTGAACGCCAGTCTCCATTTGTCAGGAAACCTTCTAAGAATACTCCAACATATGGAGGGTCAAATACTGGTTTAGCTAACCATCCAAGATCCATTAGGAACATTGGTAATGTACCTATTATTGCTCCACCAAATACGAATGGTATGAACATTATTGGGTTTAATATGATTGGTGCACCAAATAATATTGGCTCATTTATTCCGAATAATGATGGGAATAATGATACTTGACCAATCTTTTTGAAACTCTTATTTTTAGATAACATACATGCTATTACACATCCTATTGTTATACCTGCTCCTGTAAATCCGAAGAACGCACTTGATGCTCCTGCTGTATAGAAGTGAGGTATAGGTTGTCCAGCTTGCATTGCAGCTATATTTTCAGCTATAAATGTAACCATTATTGGACGAGTTATAGGACTGAATACAGATGAATGTATACCAAAGAAGAATACAGTACATATACAGAAATTTAATGCTAAAACTGCCCATGGGTTATCCATACTTCCTACTAACGGCTCTAGGAATCTAGTAAGTATTTGTGGTGGTAACTCTCCAAATACATTTAAAGATAAGTAACGTAATGCTATAAATGTACCAGCAACTATTATAGTTGTAGGTATTAATTCAAATGACTTAGATACGAAATCAGGCACACCTTCTGGCATTCTGATAGTAAGATTCTTTCTCTTACATAAGTAATAAAGTTCTACTGCACCGATTGCTGTAAGCATACCTGTAAATAGACCTTTAGCACCTAAGTTTCCAAGTTCTAGCGCACCATCTGGTGTGAAAGTTGAAACTAAGAATAAGAATGCAAAAGTAGATAAAGCCACACATCCTGGAATATATAACTTATAATGATTTCCTAAATTAAAAGCAATACACATACACGCATATAGACCTATTAGCCCTATAGAAAGAGTTACTGGTAAATCTAGTATTTCTGCGTTATTAAGTATAAATTGACTTATAGGATTACTTTCTCCTATCATATTTGGAAGTGCTGGTATTATAGCAAAGAAACTACCTAATATTGTGAAAGGTGTCATGGCTACCATACCTGCTTTTACAGCACTTAGATGACGTTGATTATCAACTTTATGTGCTAATGGTGTGAACACACGATTCATAAATTCTTCAAATTTAGCGAACATTTTTTTCCCCCTATTTTATTGTTATTTTATCCCTTAAATCTTACTTACTTTTGACTAGCTAATTGGTGCTTCTTATATGTTACTAAAGCTAACTTCATAACTGTAGCTCCATCCATTTTTCCATAAACATCTTTATCTATTACTGCAAAAGGCTTGTTTTTAGGCTCTAATATTCCTTTTAAGAAGTCTATCTTGTGAGCTATTTGAGGTCCTACTAAAACTAAATCCCAGTTATCTATTTCACTTTCTATTGAATCTGCTGGTATAGCTGTGAATTGGAATTCCTTTTCATCTAATTTAGCACTTTCCTTAACAACCTTCTTCATATTTTGCATTAACATGTTAGTAGAGAATCCACCAGCACAACATAATAATATTTTCATAATATAATCTCCCCTTATTTTTATTTTATTTCTATTTATTATTTTTCATCATCGAATACTTCTATTAAACTTTCTATTAAATCTTTAGCTAATTGAGATGTCATATAGTGATCTTGTGCATGAACCATTAATAATCCTATTTCTGGACTTTCTTGCTCTTCATCTATATCTCTAGTTATTAAAGACGTTTGAATTTTATGAGCTTGAACATCTATTTTACGAGCCTGCGCTATTGCAGCTCTAGCTTCATCAAATTTCTTTTCCTTTACCATTTTTAATGCCTCAAAAGCTTTAGCTTTGCTTTCGCCAGCAGTTGTTATAAGTTCCATTATTTCCATTTCTGTTGATACCATCATGTGTCTCCTTATTTAAATAAAATTTTTTATTTCTTCATATTTTTCAGAATCAAAATTTAGTATTAATTCTGTATATAACTTAATCATTGATTCAAGATCTAGCGGACTTACTATTGAAAATGCACAATGTCCATATCTAACTGGAAGACAAGTAACTACACTTGGTTTTCCTTCATTTACTTTATGTGCTTCCCCACCGTCAGTTCCTCCTGATTTGAACATATCATGTTGAAGCGGAAGGTTTAATTTATCAGCTGTCTGCTTCACATAGTTTATCATTTTTTTGTTTGGTGCTAGTGTTCTATCAAAATGCATAAGCATCACACCTTTGTCTATTTGCTTTTTGTTAGTATGATCACGCACAAACTCATTTCTGTGACATGCTACATCTATTACAAATACCACATCTGGATTAATTAGTTGTGCTGAAGTTCTTGCACCTCTTATACCAACCTCTTCACTACTAGTTGCTGCAAAGTATACGTTGCTATTTAATTTTTTTCCTTCTAGGTTTTTTAATACTTCTCCCATTACAAAACATCCTAGACGGTCATCAAATGCTTTACCAACCAATCTATTTTGAAGTGTAAATTCTTCAAAATCAGTTGCATATGTAACCATATCTCCAACTTGAATTCCTAAATTGTAAACATCTTCGTCAGTATAAGCTCCTATGTCTGCATATAAATCTTCAGTTGCATCATTCTTATATGTACCATTTATAATAGCCGATATTTTCTTTCCACACTCTGTTGTTATTCTTACTTTTTGTAAATGCTGAGCTAGTGGTTTAACTCCTCCAACTACCATTAAATGAATCATACCATCTTTACTTATGCTCCTTATTATAAAGCCAACTTCATCCATATGAGCACAAATCATTATTTTAGGATCATTTTCATTCGTTTCCTTTGAAAAAATAATACTACCTAAGCCATCACAAACTATATTGTCACTATGGTCTTTTAATTCATCTAGAAGTACTGTTCTGACTTCTCCCTCATTAGATGCTATACCATCTGCTTCTGATAACTTTTTAAGAAACTCTAGATTCATATTTTATCCCCCTAGGCTATTTTTTAACTTATGCATAAATTCTTCATAGGTCTTTGATATTATTAATTCATTGACTATGTCTTCATCTTGCATAACTATATGTAAATACTTACTAATATGTTTATGTAATTCAAGGTTTCCTTTTTTTAATGAAATCATAAATAGAATCTTAGGTTTTCTTTGTTCATATTCAACTTCTGATTTAACTATTGCAACAGAAATTAAGTTTTTGTTTCCTGTCATTTCTATAGGATGTGGAATCGTTATTCCATTCGTATATATGGTATTTAGAAATTTTTCACGTTCCCATACATCGTTAGGATAGCTTAATTCACATGCCCCTTCATCTACAACCTTTTGTGCCATACCTTTAAGAATCTTCTCATACTCTACGTTTTCATTAATGCATTTGAAATGATTTTTATCAAACAAACTATAAAAATATTGTTTGGGATTTGTTGAAATACCAAAATCATCTACAAATTTCACACTTTCTTTTATCTTTAAGTAATCTAAGTCATCTAATATTTCTTTTATTAATATAACTGGAGCATTAACTTCAAAAGACAAATCTGCTATAGAGAAAATTAAATCTGGCTTAAACTCTATTACTTGTTTTTTATCTAATAGTGAAAAGTTTCTTAATTCTGCATTAGAAAATATTTCACTTAATCTTAGCTTTATTAAATAAGCACTACCTCCACCAGATGAACAAACTATAGCTATTTTGTATTTTTGGTTGAAGCTTTTATTTTGATTTTTTTCAAATGGAACTGCTATGTGAGTTGCTATAAATCCTATTTCATCTTGGCTAATTTTTATATCATATTCTTGTTCAAGTACTCTTGATAATTGGATAGCCAAATTGAATATTGTAGGATACTGGTAACTCATTTGATGTGAGAAAGAATTTTTTAGCTTTTGGTCTCTCTTTGCTCTCTCTATTAATGATGCAGTATGCAAATATAATAGTTTAAAAAACTCTTTATCTTCTAAGAACTTACTTTTATATTCTTCATCAACACTTTTGAAAAAATTATATATAATTTCTTGTAATCTGCTTTTTTCTTGATTCTTTATTTCAGATTTATTTTTAGTCTTATTTTTTAATTTTTCTTTTAGGTAATCCTTTTCCTCGTTTGTAATAAAAATTTGAACATCTGTAAAAACTTCTTCAATTATTTCTCCTACTACGGATTCTTTTGTGTAATTTAATTCTTTTATTTCTGGGGCATTTTTATTTTTTCTTAAATTCCATCTTATTTTTAAAAGAATTAGTTTAAGTATTATTTCTTCAAGTTCTGAAATATTAATATCTAACTTATTTTTTACAAGTATGTGTCTTATTTTATTTTGTAATATTTCAATCTTGCGTTCACCAATAAATTCATCATAGTATTCCTTAATTTTTCTATTTGATTTTATTGATATTCTTGCAAGTATTTTTTGCTTTTCTTGAATTGAACCTATTATTTTTATTCCATAATGTGCTCTGCGTTCTAAGCTTAAGCTTGTACTTTCTAGCTTTAAACCTAGCTTATTTAAGTCACTCTTTATTAAAGACCTACTAACTGAGAATTCTTCACTAAGCACTTCTATTGTTGTATATTCATCATTTAATAACAAAATAGCTAGTATTGAATCTAAGCGTTGCTCTGGATTTTCTATTTGTATTGGAGATAAACTTTTAGTATATGTTTCAAATTTTTCCTTATCTTCTATTTTAAGTAGATATCCAAGTTTACTCTTATACTCTATTCTGAATCCATGTTTTTTTTCCCTACCAATTATACTCTTCATATCATTTCTAACTGTTCTAGTAGATACTTCTAATTTTTCTGAAAAGTAATCTAAGCTTAAATAGTAGCAAGTATTTTTTAATTCTTTAAGAATGAGACTTTCTCTCAAAATACTCTCCTCCTTAGCTTTTAAAATATAATATTCTTATATTAAATATTATAACTTAAAATATTTTCCAATAAAAGCCAAGTTTTTTCATTGCATTTGTGAAAAAGTTGCCCTATTAATATATTTTATTCCGATTATTATGTTTCTTTTTATATAAATAACCTCTTTTACATTTTTAATTATAAATTATATTTAAGAGTTATAAAAGTTGAGCTTTTTCACTTTTTGTGTGAAATATTTACCCCAAACTATTTGATTTTTCAATAATTAAATCATACAAACATAAAAGCTACCTCCTTTATAGAGATAGCTTTTCATATTTATCTAATTATTGAGTAAAATATTTTATACCAATATTTATTTTATGCTAATGCATCACAAGCTAAAACTTCTTTAGCTTTACCTTTAGATCCACATACTACAATCTTATCTTTTACAAAATCTTTCACGAATTGTAATCCTGCTGCCCCATATTTTTTAGGATCTATAGTTTCTGGAGCTTCATTTAATACTTTTTTTACTCCATCACTATAAGCTATACGTAATTCTGTAGCATAGTTAACTTTACAGATACCTCTTTTTATTGATTCTATTATTGTTTCTTCTGGAACACCTGATCCTCCATGTAACACAAGTGGTACAGAAACAACTTCACGTATTTCTGATAATCTATCTAAATCAAGCTTTGGTTCTCCATTGTATAATCCGTGTGCAGTACCTATAGCTATAGCTAATGAAGATATTCCTGTTCTTTCTACAAATTCTTTAGCTTCCATTGGATCAGTATATGCACTACCTTCTCCACCATCTAAATCATCTTCTTTTCCACCAACTTTTCCAAGTTCTGCTTCTACTGGTATAAAAGATGGTTTACAAGCATCTACTACTGATTTAGATAAAGATATGTTATCTTCAAAACTTCCATGAGATCCATCTATCATTATTGATGTATATCCAGTTCTTAGAGCTTGCATTGCAAGATCAAAACTTGAACCATGGTCAAGGTGCATTGCTACAGGAACAGACGATCTTTCTGCTGCTACCTTAGCATTTGCTAAATAGTAGTCAAGTCCTGCATACTTAACAGTTGAAGGTGTAGTTTGTAATATAACTGGAGCTTGTAACTCTTCCGCAGCTGCTATAACAGCCATTACCATTTCCATATTTTCTACGTTGAATGCACCTACTGCATAATTACCTTCTTGTGCTTTTTTAAGCATTTCCGTTGTTGTTACTAATGCCATTTATTTTTCCCCCTATTTATATTGATTATATTTTTCCCTAATTTTCATTTATTTTATTGATATTGATGTATTATTACACCTTTTACTACTCTGTTTACTGTTCCTGATGGAGATGGTGTATCAGGAGTATTTCCTACTTTTACTGCTGTGAATAATGATACTGCTTGAGCAAATAGTACATATGGGAATGCAAGATATAAATCTGGTAAATTATTATTCTTAGCATCAAATCCAAATGTTGTTCCTGAGAAGTTATTCTCTTTATCAACAGATATGGCACAAGTTAATTTAGCTATTTTATCTCCATTTATTTCTTCTAAAACGTCTAAGTCATATTTTCTTGTATATTCATCATTTGATACAAATACAAATATCATTGTGTTTTCATTTATGAATGATTTAGGACCATGTCTGAATCCCATTGGTGAATCATATCCAGTTGCAACTTTTCCAGCTGTAAGTTCTAATAACTTAAGCTGTGCTTCTTGAGTTAATCCACAAAGACTTCCTGAACCTAAGTATACAACTCTATCAAAGTCCGGTTCTATTAGTGATTTTATTTCATCTTCACGAGTTATGACATTTTTACCCATTGCTACTATTGACTCTATATATAATTTTTCTGTTTCTTCATCTATGTTGTCAAATATTAACATGGCAGATAACATCATACATGAGAAGCTTCCTGTCATAGCAAAACCTTGATCATTTGATCTTGATGGCATTAATAATAAATAATTATTTTCATCATTTTTAGTCATTTGAGCAAGTTTTCCTTCTGGAGCACAAGTTATAGCTAAGTGATAAAAATTATCTACAATTTGTCTTCCTAAATTAAGAGCCGCTATACTTTCAGGGCTATTTCCACTTCTTGCAAATGAAACTAGTAATGTTGGTACATCTGATTTTAAATAATCATATGGATTAGAAACTATATCTGTAGTAGGTATTGATTCTATAATACATTTTCTTATATCATTTTGCTTCTTAAGGTAAGGTAGTATTGAGTTTCCTACATAAGCTGAAGTTCCAGCACCTGTAAATATAACTCTAAATTGTCCATGCTTATTACCTATATTTTCTATGAACTTATTTATAGATTCTTTATTTTCTTTATATATCTCATAAGCTTCTGACCATAACTCTGGTTGTTGCTTTATTTCTGTTGTTGTTATTATTGCTCCTAAATCTTTTAACTTTTCTTCTTCTAATTTAAACATATTACTTTCCCCCTCCATATTTTTAATTACCATAAATGGTAATGAGGTTATAACCACTTATGGTAAAAATAAAAGAATATATTTCATACTCTAACTATTTTATCTAACTATTTAAATTTACTTTTAAATATAGTTTAATTAATTTATTTGTCTTTATGTTGAAGTGGTAACTACCACTAACCCAAATATAAATTAATTTATTTTCTTTGTCAATACTATTTTTTATTTTTATTATTTCAAATCTCTATATAACCCTGTATTTATTATACCTCTGATTATTTTACATTTTTTTACATCTGAATTATAATCAAATTTATATCTTAAAAATAATAGGGGGAAATTATCATGGAAAATATAAAAATAGGTATGATAGGCCTTGGGTCCATTGCTCAAAAAGTTTATTTACCTGTATTAACAAAATCCGAGAGATTTGAATTTGTAGGAGCTTTTACACCAAATGAGGATAAAAGAAAAAAAATATGCAGTGATTACAGACTTACTCCATTTGACTCTATTGAATCTTTGGCTAAAGAATGTGATGCAATTTTTCTTCATAGTTCTACAGAAACTCACTATGAAATTATAAAATTATTATTAAACTTAGATGTTCATGTTTATGTAGATAAACCACTTGCTTTAACTGTAAAACAAGGTGAAGAACTTATTGAGTTGAGCAAGAATAAAAAATTAAAATTAATGGTTGGATTTAACCGTAGATTCTGTCCTATGTATAAAAAAATCAAAGATAATGCCAATGAAATCGTAGCTATAAATATCTGTAAACATGGGATAAACTCTATAAGAAATGTTGGATTTGATATTACCTTAATAGACGATTATATACATATTATTGATACTGCTTTGTGGTTAGCAGAAGGTAACGTAGATATTGATGGGGAAGATTTATTTTTAGATGACAAAAATAATCTAATTTTTGTAAGCCATAAGCTTAAATGCAAAAGTTTTTCCATAAACACTTCAATGCATAGAGATTCTGGAACCAAGTTAGAAGAAATTGAAATTCTTTCAAAAGGTAAAATTCAAAGAGTTAAGAACCTTAATGTATTAGAAATAGAAGAAGCCGGAAACCTAACTACAACATCAAGTGGTGCATGGGTTAACATATTAAAACAAAAAGGTTTTGAAGATATAATAAATCATTTTATTGATTGTTTAGAATATGACTTAGAGCCAATTGTTAGTGGTGAGGAATGTATTAAAGCTCAGAGATTACTTGAAAAAATTATAAGTTCAGTAAAATAATATTATTTAACTATAAATAGGCTAAAGACTCTCGTCTTTAACCTATTTGCTTGTGTATAAATTTTACTAACTTAACTTTGTTACTTTAACTAAATCTTTGTATTTTTCAACCTCTTCTAGCTTTACAAAACCTGTTTCTATATTAAGAGCATTACTTATTCCACAAGCATTAGAAAGTTTAAGTAAATCTTCTATTTCATAGCCTCTTGAGATACCTACACTAAATCCAGCTATTGTACTATCTCCACTACCTACAGTGTTTACAGCTTCTATCTTTGGTACTTTTGCTTCGTAGACTCCATCTTCATTTAAATAAATCATTCCATCTTTTCCTAAAGATATACATACATTTTGAGCACCCATTTCAAGAAGCTTTTTACCTGCTAATATAACTTCTTCTCTTGATTCTACGTCTATATCTAATAATTGTTTTATTTCATCTGTATTTGGTTTTATTAAATATGGTCTTGATTTTAATGCTACCTTTAAATACTCACCCGATGTATCTAATATAAATTTTACATTATTTTCTCTACATAGATTACCTATTTTTTCATAATAATCTACCGGCATATTTTGACAATAGCTACCTGATGCTACTAGTATTTTAGTATCTTTTATCACTTCTTTTATATCATTTTCAAACTTCTCTAAATCATTATTCTCTATTATTGGTCCTTTCTCCAAAAACTCTGTACTTACCTTATCATCTGCAATTATATTTAAACAATTTCTAGTCTCTTGTTTTATTTCTGTAAATTTATTTTCTATGCCTAGTTTTATAAGTTCTTCTTTTATAAATGCTCCATTAAACCCACCTAAAAAACCCATAGCCAATGGTTCTTCTTTTAGGATTTTACATACCTTAGTTACATTTATACCCTTACCTCCAGCAGTTAAATTCGAAGTTAACACCCTTTGAACTTCACCTATATTTATACTATTCACTTTATACATTCTGTCTATAGACGGATTAAATGTTATTGTTGTAATCATAATTAACTCTCTCCTTACTGATTAATATTTTTACTTTGGCAAATAATAAATTAATATTAAATCTAATATATTAATTTACTTACACTAGTGGTTATTACCACTTCGAATATAATTTATTTTCTTTATTTTGTCAATACTGTATAATTCTAATATAAATTAATAATTCAACATATTAATTTATGCTAGATTTTGTTCGTTGACATAAATTACTATATATTTTATAATTTAACCGTGGTAATAACCACTTAGAGAGGATTAATTTTTTATGATAAATAGAAATGACAAAAGACCAATATACGATCAATTGGTTGAAATTTTAAGAAACAAAATTGAAAATCAAATGGAACCAAATGATAGGATGCTATCAGAGAGAAGAATTTGTGATGAGTATGGAGTAAGTAGAACTACTGTTAGGTTAGCTATGGCTGACTTAGAGCATATGGGCTATATATATAAAAGACATGGAAAAGGAACTTTCGTTTCTGCGCTTAATCAAAATTCACAAAATTTAATGGACAGTTACAGTTTTACAGATCATATGAAGGCACAAGGAAAAAATCCAAGTACAAAAATATTATCATTCGAGATACTAGAAAGTACAAAATATTTTTCTGAAAATCTAGGTATAAAACCTGGAGAAAAAATAATAAAAATAATGCGCCTAAGACTTGCAGATAATCTTCCTATGATGCTTGAAAGAACATATCTTCCTATGAGAGAATTCACAGGATTGACACAAGAAAAAGTTATCCAAAAACCTTTATATGAAATATTTAGAGAAGACTATGGAGCAATTATTAAAGTAGCTGATGAAGAGTTTTCTGCAGGAATAATGTCTCATCGAGAAGCAGAATTATTAGAAGTACCAATAGATTCCGCTTGTTTAAAACTACTTCGTACTACATATAACGATGACAATATAGTTATTGAATTTACTCTAAGTGTTGCTCGAAGCGATAAATTTATCTATAAAATAAGACATGTAAGATAGTCAACTTTAAACAGAATAATTCTACCAATGTATTTATATATCTCAGTTTTAAAAGAGAGAGCAATTACTCTCTCTTAACTAAATATATCTGCTACCAAATTCACAGCCTTGTGTAGTTTTGTTATTTCTTTTTCTCTATACATCCACTCTTGGCATAATTCAAAATCTTCAATTCTAAAATTATCTTGTTTTTCAAATTCAAAAGTAGCCATTCTGCTTGCTAGATTGTCACTATATCCTCCGTACTTAATGCACATCTTAACTTTTTCCTCAGATGATGAAGAGTTAAATACAGTTTGAGCTTCCTCTAATGACTTATGAAAGTCTATAATAGCATCTCTGTTATTTTTGTAAAAGTCTTCATCAAATGACCACATTACTAAGTTTTTATCACTATCTTTACTTTTCCAAATAACGTCTCCACCTTTTTCAATTACATCACTTATAAAAGGCTCTATTGCTACTAAGGCATGTATTTTTCCTTCTTCTAAAGCTTGAAGTCTTTCATATGAATTGCTAAGCCATACAACTTCAGCTCCCGGAAGTATTTCCTTCAAATCATTTTCTAAGTATAATCTAAATAATCCAGCTCTATTTACACCTACTTTTAAATTTTTCATATCCTTAGGATAATTTTTTCCAACTACTTGTATTGTTCTTGTTAGGTTTGATGTTACTACAGCTTTTTTTCCTTTTTCTAGCATATAAAAGAAAAAAGTTATATCTCCAACCATTGCATCTACCTTGCCTTCAAGAAAATCTTTGTTTCCATCAAATACAAACTCTTCATCTATTCTTAGATTAACTTTTATATTATTTTTTTCAAATATACCCATCTTATCTGCTATTATCACAGGCATAGTTAACGGATTTATTTTAGTTAATTTTAAATTTATATTTTTCATTTTATCCTCCCGTTTCGTTACATTTACTTCATTATTAAAGGAATTAAAAACTCTGCTCCCAATAATAAATGAAAACTATTAATTAATAAAAGTGGTCTTGGTCCCCATTCTCTACCCATTTGAGGATATACTTTTTCTATTTTATAATAATCTTTGTACCAACGTACATAACCATAATAGTAAAACACTAACAATCCACTTATAAACATTACTATAGTAATATTCTTAGTTATAAATAAAATAATCCAACAAAGTGTCATAAGCATTGCTTCTGGTATTATGATTTTAATTGAATTTCTAAATCCTATAATATGAGGTAATGTAGTTCTAGTACCCATGTCTTTTTCATAATCTGAAGTATTGTTAGTAGACATTAAAAATACAGTCATTATCATAGCTATTACAGAGTATAAAATTATTGCATAATTAATTGTATTTACTTGAATATAAGCAGATACAAAACAACTTATTGCACCTACAAATATTCCAGATACTAATTCTCCAATAGGATAAACTATATATGGCTTTGGTCCTAAAGAGTAGCATACAGCTGCCAACACACTTAATACTCCGATTATCAATATGTTAATATCTTTAGTAATAAATACTATTGATAATCCACATATACCACTAAGTATTAACATAAATAACATTGCAACTATAGCCTCTATTAATTTTGCATCTCCTCTTACTAAACCCTCACTTCCTAGATGACCAGTGAAAGTATCTTCATTTTCTTCATTCTTTAAAAAAGCTCTTATTTCATTTGCAATATTTGCAACTATATTTAAGCAAAATCCGGTTATAAACATAAGTACTAGTAACCATATATTCAAATTACCATTTAGATAAGCTCCAAATAGTCCACCACTTAAAACTGGTAATCCTGTAGCAAACCCTGTTCTTATTTCCATAACGGTGTATATTCTTTGTAAAAAATTCTTCTTGTTCATTATTTAATACTCCCTGAGGTTATTGATTGATATATATGCTTTTGTAAAAATAAATACAGTATTATCATTGGTATCATACTTATTATAATTGCAGCACTTATCAACTGCCATTCTGTTTTTAATGGGCCCATAAATCTGAATAATGTTGTTGAAATTGTATTTAAATTTTCTCCTGGCATATATAAAAATGGTATGTAAAAATCATTGTATATTGCTATTACTTTCATCATACATACAGTTGCCGTTGCTGGTTTTATTAAAGGAAATATAACTTTCGTGTATATTTGAAAGTAATTTGCTCCTTCTAACATTGCTGCTCTATCTAACTCTATTGGAATTTTTTCAAGCATTTGCAAATATATATACACCATCAATACATCTGCTCCTAAGTACAAAATTATTGGAGCTAATCTTGTATTATAAATTCCCATAGCATCTATTATTTTAAAAGTAGATACTTGAGATACTTCCATTGGAACTATTGATACCAATAAATACATTGCAAGTATTAACTTTTTATATTTGAAATTAAATCTATTTATAATATAAGCTACCATTGAGCCAATTATTATACTACCTATCACTCCAAATAATATTAGTATAAATGTGTTAGTAAAACCTACTAGCATTTTTCCATTTATAAAAGCTATTTTATAGTTTTCAAAGTTTAAAAAATTCTCAGGTGGCATTATTCCTGGAGTATTCATAAACTCGTCATAAGTCTTAAAGGATCCAAAAAATATAGTTAATATAGGAAGTAAAATTACTAGCGACCATAATATTAAACTACCATATTTAAATACCTTTACTAATATTTCTTTAATAATTTTCATCATATTTCTTATACGCTTTCTTTTGAATTAAAGTCATAATTGTAATTATTATACTTACTATAACAGCCATACTAGCTGCAAGACCTATCATTTTCTTTTCAAATGCCGTCTTCATAGTCTGTACTAAAAATGTCGCTGTTCCATTAGACCCATTTGTCATTATCATAGGCACTTCAAATACAGATATAGCTCCAATGGTTAATAGTATAAAGTTTATTTTCAATACAATATGTATGTTTGGTAATATTATATGCCTTACTTTTTGTCCAAAAGATGCACCTTCTATTTCTGCTATCTTGAAATATTCTTTGGGTATAGATTGAATCGCTCCAAAATACATTATAAAACTCATACCTGTATGCCTCCATATTGAAATACTAGACAATGTATAGTTTACAAATCTTGGATTACCTAACCAGTAATGAATATATTCTTGTAGTCCTAATGATGCTAATATATAATCAAATGTACCATTTGGTTCAAAAAATATTCTAAACATCATAGACACTGCAACTCCACTTATAAGTAAAGGAAATACGTATATTGCTTTGAATATGTTTTTCATTCTTGCTTTAAAAGACAAAATTATTGCAAGATATAATGCAATTATAATTTCTATAGCTCCACCTGCAAAATAATATAAACTGTTTATAAATACTTGAAAATACTTAGGGTTTGTAAGTATTTTTATATAGTTATCAAATCCAACAAATTCTTTAACCTCAGATATGCCATTCCAAGATGTAAAACTATAGCTAACTAAAGTAAATATAGGTAATAGTCCAAAGATTAATAACAATAATAACGGAAAAAAAAGAAAGAGAAAAACTATTCTTCTTTCTTTTCTTATCAAATCTTTATTATTCATTATCCTTAACAGCTTGAACCCAATCTGCTTCTAAGCTTTTTATATAATCTTCATATTTTTCATTTTGATTTGGATATAAACCTATATTTATAACTTTTTGTAATGCATCACTTAATCTTGCTACCCCTACTTGATTAGCTACTAACGCATATTTTTCTTCTGTTTCTGTTGTTTCTGTTGGTACCGTTAATATAACATTGTTATTTTTTATTAATTCATTGTTCTCATTTGTTAAATCTGATTTCTTTGGTGTCATCCCACCTAAGTTATCTGCATATTTACTTTCTGCTGATACAAAGAATTCTAAGAATGCTTTTGATGTTTCTATATTAGAACTATTTTTGTTTACTCCTATTACACCAGGTGCTCCAAGTGCTAAACTTGTTTTTCCATCTAATTCAACTGGGAATGGAGCTATATTTATAGTATTTTTATCATTTAAACCTTGTATTACAGGTACATCTTGTGATCCCATCATCATCATTGCTATTTCGCCGTTAGCTAACATTTGTTGTGCCTTAGCTCCATCTAATGTTATTGGATCAGCTTCCGTAAGACCTTTTGAAGTTAAGTTATAGAATATATCCATTACTTCTCTTATTGGTTGTCCTTCTTCAAAAGCAGTTCCTGCCTTTAACATTTCAGATCTATATTGTTCTCCTCCAAATGAAGTTAAAGCTCCGCCCCAAACTGCAGCTCTTTGATAATTAGTATAGAAAGGTACTGCATCAGTCTTTTCCTTTATTTCTTCACATGCTTTTATAAAATCTTCTACTGTTGTTGGCATTTGCTCAATTCCAGCTTCTTTTAATACATTTTCATTATATATTATTCCTAATGAGTTAAGTGCTACTGGTAAACCATATGATACACCATCATAGTCCGCTTCTGTAACGTCTATGTATTCTTTTTCTAATTCTTCTACTTTTCCTAGTGGCTCAAAGTAGTTTGAGTATTCACTTGGATTTCCACTCATACTAAATGGTACTAATAATACATCTCCATAATCCTTCGTATTCATACGAGTTGTTATATATGAGTCATAATCTGCTGATGATTCCCATACTATATCTTCTACTTCTGGATATTTTGCTATAAAGTCTTTTTCCATTTGTGCAAATAATTCATCTGCATCTGTTCTATCTGTTACTACTGTAATAGTACCTCCTATTTTAGAGTCTTTAGCCTCCTCTTTTGGAGTACATCCTACTAATGTTAATGCTAATGTCATTGCTACACTAATTACTTTTAATCTGTTTTTCATATTTTACTCTCCTATGTTTTCTTTTGTGTCTATCTCAAATATAAGTGCCTTCTCTAAATTAAAGCTAATATATATTTGTTGTCCTATTTCATATGATTTTACTTCATATGTTTTTGTTGTAAATTTTATATTTTCACATTCAAGATAAAGCACAGTTTCTCCACCTAAGTATTCTACTTTTTTTATAGTGGATTTAAATATACTAGGTAATTTGTCGTCATATTCATTGATTACTATATGCTCTGGTCTTATTCCAATTATATATTTCTTGTTCTGCTTTAATATAGATAATTTTTCATCAATATTAAGTACTATACCATCTTCTATTTTTATCTTTTCATTTATAATTTCAAATTCAAAAGTATTAATTTGAGGTTTACCTATAAAACTTGCTACAAACAAATTTTTAGGATTTGTGTACACTTCAACCGGAGTGCCTACTTGCTGTATTTCTCCATCATTTAAAATTACTAATCTATCTGCCATAGTCATTGCTTCCACTTGGTCATGAGTTACATATATTGTTGTTGCATTGATTCTTTTATGTAAATTTATTATCTCATTACATGTTGAGTATCTTAGCTTTGCATCTAAGTTTGATAATGGTTCATCCATTAAGAATAATTTCGGTTCTCTTACCATTGCTCGTGCTATTGCTACTCTTTGCCTTTGTCCTCCAGATAGTTGACTTGGTTTTTTATTTAAGTGCTCATCTAGTTCTAATATTTTTGATGCCCATCTTACTTTTTCATCTATTGTAACTTTTTTTTCTTTTCTTATTTTCATCCCAAATGCTATATTTTCATACGCTGTTAGGTGAGGAAGGATAGCATAGTTTTGAAATACCATAGAAACATCTCTATCCTTTGGTAAAACCTGATTTATAACTTTATTCTCTATCTTTATAGTTCCTTCTGTTATATCTTCAAATCCACATATTAATTCTAATAAAGTTGATTTACCACTTCCACTAGGTCCAACTATTACTATAAATTCATCTTTATTTATGGATAAGTTGAATTTATTTAATGTGTTTTTATCGTTATTTTTATATCTTTTTATAATATTTTTAAATTCTATATAACTAATTTGTATCACCTCTTATATAACTAAAAACCTTTTTATCACTAGGTTTTATTATAACAAAAGTTTTTAAAGTCAGATATATAAGTTTTAGATTTAATATAGATTTTTTTTATATATAATTTTATTTAAGTTAATTAAAATCTTTTCTTGATCGCACTAAAGTCTATTGATGTTGCTTGGACTTGTCAGCTTATCCAAAGTTTTTTGATGTAATATAGTTTCCTTAAAATAGTAAAAAGCCTCAAGTATACACTCAAGGCATGATGTCTTAAATTTAATTTGCTATAAAATTTTTTATACTATTCCTAGTGCCGCTAGAATTATAGAAATAACTATAACTGAAATTAATATAGTAGTTGTTTTAATTTTTTTCCCTAGTAGCCAATATATAATTCCAAATATAATTGCTGGAAGCATACATGGCATAATTTGATCAAAATAAGTTTGAATAGGCTCTGCCCACTTTCCACTACCTACAGTAATACTAAGTTCTAATGCTACATTTGATGCAGTCATACCTCCGATTACCATAAGTCCTAACATTGAAGCTGCTTCCATGATTTTTGAAACTATATTAGAACTACTTACATCTTTAAAAAACTGAGTTCCATACTTAAAACCTTTGTCTAAACATATGTAACGTAAGATAAAGTGAGGAATATTTATTATTAAAAGAAATAAAATTGGACCCATTATATTCCCTTGAGAAGATAGCGCTATGCCCACTCCAGCCGCTATAAGTTTTAATGTTCCCCAGAAGAATGAATCTCCAATTCCTGAAACTGGACCCATTAGACTTGACTTAACTGCATTTATACTTTTTTCATCAAATGCTTCATTTTTTGACTTTTCTTCTTCCATAGCTCCAGATATTCCTACTAAAAGGGTACTTATATGAGGAGTAACTGACATAAATTCAAGATGTCTCTTTAAAGCTTGAGATTTTTTTTCTTTATCATCTTTATATAATCTATGAATTATTGGTGCCATCGTATATGCATATGCTAAGTTTTGCATACGTTCATAGTTCCAAGATGAATCTAATGTTAAAGATCTTCTATAACATTTCCAAAAGTCTTTTCTTGTAATTTTACTATCTGGTGAAATTGTATCTAGTTTCTTAGAATTCGTTGTCATCTACTACTACCTCCTTTGTACCTGAAAAATTAACATATATTAAAGCTATTGCCAATCCAAATAATGCAACTCCTGTTACAGTTATCTTTAAATATGCAACCATTACAAATCCTAATAATAAAAATGCTACTATTTTCTTATTAAGCATCATTTTAGCTAACATTGCAAAACCTATTGCTGGTATTATACCTGCTGCAACATCCATTCCATGAATTACATACCCTGGTACAAGTGAAAGGATTTTTTCTATTGCTGGAACTCCTAATGAGAATCCTATTCCAACTATTAATGCCAATATTAATTTATTTCCTATGGCAAATAGTAGTTGCATGCGTTCTACACCTTCAAGGTCTCCCTCTTCTGCATAACGGTCAGCAAGGTGAGCACCCCACGTAAGCACTACTGTCATTAAGAAATTGTCTATAAGCAATACTAAAGTTGCTATAGGAACTGCAAGTACAACTGCTGCAGATACATCTTGACCAGTTAATATTACAAATGCTGTTGCTATAATAGAACCAGATACGAAATCAGGTGGATTACTTGCACCTACTGGGAAAGCCCCCATGAATACTAATTCTAATGTTGCTCCTATTACTATACCTGTATGTAAATCTCCCAATGCCAAACCAACAAGTGGTGCAACAACAATAGGTCTATTGTGCATTGTAGAACCTACAAAACAATGCATATATGCAAAAAATGCAATTAGAGTTATTAAAATAACTTGTGTTATTTCCATTTTTTATTCCCCCCTAAAATATTTTATATTAGTTTCATTACACTTGTAGCATCATCATCTGGAACTAATTGTACGAATACATTTACTCCTTGTGAATCTAATTCTTTAATCATTTTAATATCATTTTCTGATACGTGAACTGCTTTAGATATATTTTTACGATTATCGTCAGATTTTGTTCCCCCAATATTTATAGCACTTATAACTTTAACTTCCTTAGCTAATCTATAAACATCTTCTACAGATTCACAAAGTATTAGTAAATTATATTTATCAGTAACCCCTGAATTAAGTGCTTTTACAGAATCCTCTATGCTTTTTATTACAAGTTTAACGTTAGATGGTTTAGCCATTTTAAGCCCTGCTATTCTTAGCTCATCCTTCAATAATTCATCACTTGCTATTAATATGCAATCTGTATTTAAAAATTTTGTCCATGTAAATGCTACTTGTCCATGTATTAATCTGTGGTCTACCCTTACTAATTTAATCATTATAATTCCTCCCTTATTTTTTTAATTTCATCCATAAATATTTTTACATGATTTGGACTAACTTCTCCAAAATCTTTGAAATTATCTTTAAAATAACTTCCTACGATTACCAAATCTCCTATTTCAAGTTGTTTTCCTACATTTTCTAATGTAACTCCGGCTGCAACTACTAATGGAAAATCACCTAAATTATTACGAAATAATTCTATTTTTTCCATTGATGTTTCTTCACCTGTAGCATTTTGTGTAACTGCTATAGCATCACATCTAGTCATCCCTATTTTTAAATCTTCCTCAATTGTATTTTCTGATAACATTGGTTGATATTTAAAACGTACTCCACCTATTAAATAAGCTGGACATTTCGAGCGATGTAGTTTAAAAAATTCCTCTAATGTAGCTTCATCTCTAGGTTTAACATGACCTACAACAGAGTCAACTTGAACATAATTTGCATTATATTTTGTTGCTAATTCAAATCCCATAGTATCAACATTTAAACAATTTACTCCATACGGTATTGATAAATTGATTTTTGATACATACTCTAGTATTCTTTCTAAGTCATAGTAGTTACCATAGTAATTTTCTAACATTATTCCATCTACACCATTTTCTTCATATATGGAAATTTCTTTTTTTGCTCTCTCAAAAATTTCTTCTGGACTCTCTCCTTTTAAATGTACCATCGCTATAATTGGTTTCTTATTTTTGAAAACTGATAATATTCCCTTTTTCCCCATAAACTAAAATACCTCTTCTTCCTCATTTATTTGTAATATTACATTTTGAATTCCCATTTTAGATTCTTCAACTAATTGCTCAATATCCTCTTTAGTTAATTCTTCTGAAAATCTTGTAAGAAGTTCTAGTACCATATTTAAATTCATCCCTGAAAACAACTTAACATTAGGTAAAATAGTTAACCTTAACATCGCAGTACATACACTTGCACCATATAAGTCTGATAAAATTACATATTCTGTTTCTTTATCTTCCACTATTGCTTCTTCTAGTTTTAAAGCAAAATCTGCTGCACTTTCTCCAGGAGATAAGCTATATGAACTAATACAATTTGATAAGTCTCCTACTATCATTTTTGCAGAATCTAAAAGCCCCTTTGAAAATTCACCATGAGATGCTAATATTATTTTTCTCATATTTATTACCCTCCTAAGTATGAATTATATTTTTGTTGCTACAGCATATTTGTATTTATCACTTCTTATTAGCTGCTCATTATAATATAAAACTTCATTATTTTCTGTATATACTAATTGCCTTACTTTTAGTAATGGCATATTACTAGAACATTTAAGATATTTGGAATATTCTTTGTTTGAATATTTTACTTCAAATATATCTTCTACACGAGTTGGTTGTGTGCTTATATTCTTAGATATAACTTCCATTAAGGAATTGTCTTCCAATTCTTCTTTTAGTAAAAAATTATAATCTATTCTAAAATAATCAACTTCAAAAATAACTGGTATATCATCTATTAATCTAAGTCTTTTTATAAGTATTATCTTATCTTCTTGTTCAATATTTAAAGCTTCAGAAATATATTTATTTGCTTTTTCTATTGATGTAGATATTATCCTAGTACTTGGTTTCGAATTAATTCTATGACAAGAGTTTGTAAAACTATTTCCTGCGCATGTGGCTTCTATTCTTTCTGGAACTGTTACATAAGTCCCCTTCCCACGCTTTTTGCACAGTATATCTTCTTTTACAAGCTCATTAAGTGCGTTTCTTACTGTTATCCGACTCACACTAAACTCTTTACATAAGTCTCCTTCTGATGGAAGTTTATCACCTGGTTTATATCTACCTGATGCTATTTGTTTTCTTAAGTTATCGTATAATTGCTGGTATAAAGGTATAAATGAATTTACCTCTAAATCAATTTCTTTATTTTGCCTTTTTTCATCCATTTTTAGCACCTCCTTATGTATTTTTTATAACATTATATAACAACTTATTTATTACATGTTATAACAAGTTGAAAACGTTGTCAATTTTTTTATTTTATGCTAGATCATAGATTGCTTTTTAAACTAAATAAAGAAAAAAATAAAACACCTAATAATTATTAGATGCCTCATTTGTAAGTTGATATTCCATATTTAATTTATTTAAAATTCAGCTTTTATTTTTTTTAATAGCTCTCTATCTAAATATATTTCTAGTGACGATGTTACCATTGATTTAATTGATTTATGTAATATGTCATAAGCACTTGGTGTATCTAAGTACTTTAAAAATTCTTTATCATGAACATATACCATTGGACTAACATCTAATTTTAATTCAGTGTACATAGTTGGACATACTTGGCTTACATTTCCTATATCTGTTGAACCTGTAGGTCCATCAGCTCCTTCTAAAAAATCTACTATACCTACTTCTTGTAAATTCTTTTTAGTTATGTCTTGTAATGTTTTTACGTTTATTATATTATCAAAAGGATTTTCAAAGTTTTTATAACTTAATTTTGCTCCCGTCATAAGTGATGCACCTTTTGCACAGTTTATAACCTTTTGTGTTACTTCTTCTAAGTATTTTCTTTCAGTTGCCCTTATGTAATACTGACATACTGCTTTTTCTGGTACTATGTTCGCAGCTTGTCCTCCATTAGTTATTATTCCATGTATTCTTACATCACTTTTTACATGTTGACGAAGTGCATTTACTCCTGCAAACATTAAGTTTACTGAATCTAGTGCATTTATTCCTTTATGAGGGTGTGATGCTGCATGTGATGCTACTCCAGTAAACTCAAATTCTATGGAATCCATTGCTAGTGATTTGCAGTTTATATTATTTTCAGATTCTATATGCATTTGAAAGGCTATATCTATATCATTAAATGCACCATTTTCAACTAAGTCATATTTATATCCTATGGTTTCTTCTGCCGGAGTTCCCATAAGCACTATTTTCCCTTTAAAATGTTGTTTCAATTTGCTAAGTACAACACAAGCTCCTAGAGTTGATGCTGCTATCCAATTGTGTCCACATGCATGAGCTACTTCATCATTATTTTGTCCATAACCTGGTAATGCATCATATTCTGATAAAAAGCATATTGTTGGACCTTCATCATCTCCTAATTCTGCTCTAAATGCAGTTTCTATTCCTAAGTAAGGATAAGTTATTTCAAATCCATATTCTTTTATTTTATGTGTAAGATACTCAGATGATATGTATTCTTTACCACCTAATTCGGGATTATTTAATATAAAATCACTTACTTCTTCAAACTCTCTTTTCATTTCATCTTCTATTTTATATGCTAATTGTTTTAGTTGTTGTATTTCCATATTTTCCTCCATTCATATATCTTATCTATGCATTAAATATCTAACAATATCCTATTGTTACCGCTAATGCCATCATTGCAAATTGTAGTACAACCATTATTACAAATAGTGGAGCTATAAATTTATACCATTTATTTATAGGTATTCCCATAAGACCGCACTCAAAGGCTACCACCGTTGGCCAGAACATATTTGAGAATCCATCTCCAAATTGAAATGCAAGTACTGCTATTTGTTTGTTAAGTCCTATAAGTTCTGCAACTGGTGCCATTATTGGCATTGTTATAGTTGCTTGACTTGTTGATCCTGATATAAAGAAGTTAATTATATTTTGTACTCCTAACATTCCGAAAGCTGATACATATGTATTTTTCCCTTCTAACATTGATGATAAGGTATACACTATTGTATCTGTTATTTGAGATTCATTTAATATTTGAAGTACCCCTCTACTAAATCCGCATACTAGTATTCCAAAAACCATAGCTTTTGCTGCTTCTACTAAACTTTCTGCTATTTCTGTAAAGGTAAATCCTCCTACTACACCTGCTACTATCATCATCATTAAAAACCACGCTGCTAGCTCATTTATGTACCAACCAAGCTCCATAGTACCATAAAGTAACATTGCTATTGTTACTAAAAATACTAAGATACATAATTTATTTCTTATAGTTAGTACTTTTTTCTTTAATTCATCTTGTGATGATGTATAGCTTAAATTTACTTCCGTGCCATACAACACTGATTTAGTAGGGTCATTTTTTACTTTTCTTGCGTAGTTAAATGTATATGATATAGATGCACTCATAAACACTATAAAGCATAACACTCTAAATCCCGCACCTGAAAACATTGGAACTCCTGCTATTTCTTGTGCTATACCTACTGTAAAAGGATTTATTATCGCTGCTGAGAATCCAGTTGATACCCCTATAAATACTATAGCTCCACCTACTACTGCATCATATCCTAGCGCAACTGCCATACCTATAAATATTGGTAGTAATCCATAGGCTTCTTCATATAGTCCCATTGTTGCTCCAAGTACTCCAAATGTTAACATACACACAGGTATCAATAGTTCTATTTTATTTCCTAATTTTCTTATCATAGTTCCTAATACTGCATCAAAAGTTCCATTTTTTATCATTATATGAACAAATGAGTAAGCAAATATTATGAAAAATATTATATCTGCAGCACTTACAAATCCATTTTGTATTGCTATAAATACATCAAATATTCCTGGTGGATTTCCTTCTATATATGTAAAAGACCCTGGAACTACTACCATTTTACCACTTACTGGGTCTTCTATTCTTTGAAATTCTCCTGCTGGTATAAAGTTTGCCATTATAGCTACTAATATTAATATTCCTGATAATAATATATAAGTATGTGGCATCTTTTCTGGTATTTTTAATTCAAACTTTTTCTTTTCTTGTTGTGCTATCATTGTTGTCTCCCCCTTTAAATTATTTCATCACCTTCTATTATTACTTTTTCAACTTTTGATTTTATATCTAATGGATGACTATTCCAAACTACTATATCAGCATCCATTCCCTCTTCTAATTTACCTTTTATATTATCTATTCTAAGTATTTTAGCTGGATTTATAGTTATGGCTTTCAGTGCTTCAAATTCATCAAGACCCTCTCTTACTGCCATTGCTGCACACATGTTTAATGATTGTTGTGGTAATACATTGTGGTCTGTTGTTATTGCTGTTAGTATTCCTTTTTCAATCAGTACTTTTACTGTTTTAAAGCTTTTCTTGTTTATTTCTACCTTAGATCTTGAACCAAAAGATGGGCCTACTATTACCGGAAATTTACTTTCTTTTATGTAATCTACTATTAAATGACCTTCTGTACAATGGTCAAGAGTCATATCTATATCAAATTCTTTTGCTATTCTAATTGCGCTACATATATCGTCAGCTCTATGTACATGTGCTTTTAATGGTACTTCTTTATTCAATACTTTAAGTAGTGCTTCTTGGTCTATATCTATGTCAAAGTGTTCCCCTTTGTTTTGAGCTAATTCTTTGTTTGCCTTATAATTTTTAGCTTCTATTAATGCTTTTCTAAGTAAATATGCTATTCCCATTCTAGTCATAGGTGCATTGCCTTTTTTCCCAAACTCAGCCTTTGGATTTTCTCCAAAGGCACATTTTTGCGCAATATATGGATTTAATACCATTTCATCTATTATATTTCCATGCAATTTAATTAAGGCAAATTGTCCTCCAATTACATTTGCACTTCCTGGTCCACTACAAGCTACTGTTACTCCACCATACAATGCTTCCTCAAATGCCTCATCAAATGGATTTATAGCATCAATAGCTCTAACGCCTGATGTTATAGGACTATAACTTTCACATCCATCATCACCTTCACTACCTATTCCTTCTTCCCACATTCCTATATGCGAGTGTGCTTCTATTAGCCCTGGCATAATGTATTTTCCATTTGCATCATAGTAAGCTTCTCCCTCTATGTAAGGTGATATTTCTTTTATTTTTTGATTTTCTATTAATATATCTCGTCTTACAAATCCTTTTTCTTGTAATAAAAATACCTTTCCATTTTTTATTAACATAGTGTCCCCCCTTGAAGTTTTTTAAGTGTTATAACAGAAAAAGCCCTGAGTATACACTCAAGGCTTGATATTTTTTAACTAAAATTTAAACTTTCAAATAATTTTAATTTAAAGATTAGTTATCTATGTCCTTAAATGTAGCTCTCCACAAATTTCTTTGTGACAGTTATGCATATATTCTATGCATACCCAGAATATAACCTCAAAGCGTCAGTTATAATCTTCGGCAATACTTCCTTTCCTAATAAGTCATTGTGCTTACCTCATTACTAGTAATCTTAAGTATTGCAACCTCTACAATTTTTTGTTGTTATTGTTAATAATATATGTTGTTTGTTAATTTTTCAAGTTTTTAAATCTTTTTTTATATATAATTTTATTTTTATGGTTAATTTGAATTGAAATTATATGCTTTTATAACAAAAAATGTATTACCATAAATTATGGTAATACATTTTTATTTATTCTATCTTCAATATACGCCTCTACTTCTTCTTTAGGTATACCTAAAACAATTGAAAATTCATCTTGTAGTAAGTTTCTTGCCATTTTCATAAATTTTTCATCTATTTGACCAAGCTTTTTTCCATTTTTTAGAGAATTAGCTTTTTTATCATTGATGCTTGCTATTACCGTTAGTAAATCTATACACTCATGAGTTTTTAATAAGTTTTTATAGTAATCTTGTAATAATCTTACATTCTTTCCGTCAAATTCAGTTTCTGTTATTAAAGGAATTTGTTCAATTATTTTTTGAATTTCTTCATATGTCATAACCGATCTCATAAATACAGTAGTATCTATTGGTGCAAATACCTTTCCATTGTCATGCATAGGTTTTAATATATAATACTTCTTCTTTTTATTGATTCCAGGGATATCAAGTTCACTTATATCCTCTATCTCACATACACCATCATTACCATAAACAATAAATTCTCCAATTTTGTACATATTTTATATCCCCTATCTTAACTCATATTTTATTATTTGAAAATAGAACTCAACTAATCTTTATGGTGTTAACCATATCTATAATAAAAATCTTTATATTATCTTAGGTATAAAAAAAGACCCTTTTTAGGATCTTTCCAAAACAATCTATATTATTATAATATAGTTATGTTTTCTGCTTGAGGTCCTCTAGCACCTTTAACTATATTAAAGCTTACTTTTTGACCTTCTTCTAATGTCTTGTATCCATCAGTTTGTATAGCTGAGAAATGTGCGAAAACATCATCTCCACCTTCTACTGATATAAATCCAAATCCTTTTTCATTGTTAAACCATTTTACTATTCCGTTAGTCATATAACTTCTCCTATCAAAACCTTCATTAAGATTTTTTCTTCTCATTTTGTATTTCTACAATATTTATTATAGCACATTATTAAATAAATAGATAGATTTATTAATGTATCTGTTTAATATTATTTTTTGTAAACTATCTATATTATCTTAATAAATTTACTGGTAATATTATTTACATTATCAACAATTTATATGCATAATGATAAAAAAATAATAGTATTTTATACTCAATTTCTTTATTAGTTTTCATTGATTTTCATACCTTTTTTAGACTTATAACTTATGTATGTTAGATTTCTTTTATTTTAAGCATATCATCAGCATATTTTAATGACTCTAAGTATATTGAAGAAATAATATCTTTATCCAAATTATAACGTTGATTAAATTCCTCAACTTTATTCCAATTTCTAAGTTCGTACTCTTTTATACATCCTAGTACTTCATATATTATTCCATTTTTATTTATTAATGCAGCCTTAGTATTATCTGACAAGTCTAAAGTATCTAATATCGATATTATGTCTTCTTCTAAAATATTCTCTATCATTGATAATAAACCAACCATATATGTATCTTGTGCCATTTTTCTATATCCTAGTTTCACTATAAGTTTTTCCATAAATATTGCTCTAATTAATGATAATTTAGCAAATTCGTCATTATCTGTGTTCGATGCATCTCTAAGGAAAAAAAGCATTACCCATCTTTTAGTTTCATTCAAACCTAACCATAATAAAGCTTCTTTTATAGAGGTAATTTTACGTCCTCTGTAATATACAGGTGTATTCATTAAAGATAGTAGTTTGTAGGTTAATCCAGCATCTACTTTTATAATATCTGCTAAAGCATTAAAGTTTGGTTCTTCATTAGATATCTCTCTCCAAAGGCGTAAATAAGTAGAAGAGGCTATATTAATGCTAGCTTTCGATATCATTATTGGTTTACTAAAATAATACCCTTGAAACAATTTATATCCATCATTTATAGCATCATTATACTCTTTTTGCGTTTCAATTCTTTCTGCAATAAGTCTTTTGCTATTCATATATTTTTTTGCTATATTTGTACGAATATCTGAATCAAGTAAATTATATTCAACTTTTATAATATCAATATAGGGTAATATTTCATGGTAAGTACCGTCATCTATGAAATCATCTAAAGCAAAAGTGTATTTTTTACTTTTAAGGAATGCTACTCTATCAATTAATACTTGATCTAAAAGAACATTTTCTAAAATTTCAATAATTATTTTTTCAGGATTAAAAAGTAATGGAAGATCCGACATTAATGAATCTTTTGTAAAATTTATAAAACCATACTTTTCATTCGTTAATGAATTAAAATCAAATTCTGATAATACATTATAGGTTAATTCTCGTGTAGCCTTATCATCATCAACACTGGAATAGCAATTTTTTTCGCTATTTCTATACAATAATTCGTACCCAAATAGCGATTTGTCAATATTATAAATAGGCTGTCTTGCTATATAAGTCTTCATAAAAACCTCCATCTTACTAAATGCAAAATGTAAAACATTACATCACTACCAAATAATAACATATTGTTAAGTAAAAATGATATTTTTAGTCATATTTTTACAAAGTATTAATTTTTCTTTAAATTTCTAAATATCTGTACAAAAATAAAAAAACCAACAACTGTGCCCATTGTTATTCCTAAAACACTTAGAAATGTCTCAAACCCCTTCAACTTAAACAACGGCAAATCCATATTTATAGCGGCTGACATTGTATAATAAAAACTACCTCCTGGTAATAATGGAATTATTGAAGGTATTAAAAATATATTTGCAGGGCTTTTAAGCATTCTTGCCATAATTTCAGAATAAATACTCACTATTATCGCAGCAATTAAACTTGATGTGAAGATATTATTTGTTGCTTCGAAGCAAACTAAGTATATTATCCACGAAATCAATCCTCCAATTGCGATTGATGTAATTTTAGACTTTTCTATATTAAAATATATTGCAATTCCAATACTACCAATTACAACCATTATTATTTGTATTAAAACATTTTCCATTATAATATACCTCCCCATGTAGCAATGGCAAGACCAAATCCAGTTGCAATAGTTGCACCAACTAATACAGCTTCTATTACTCTAAAAAGACCTGAGATTATATTTCTATAAAACATATCTTTTACACCATTTATCAATGCCAAACTTGGAATAAATAACATTGCAACCCCTATAATTACTTTATCTATATTATGACCTATTCCAAGTTTAACTAATAGTATAGATATGGAACCCGCTATAAAACTCATAATCATTGTCCAAATTAATTTACTATCATCTTCTACTTTAAAAAATTTATCCATTAAATATACTATGCCACCTACAATTGCCGAAACTATTCCATCTAACCAGCTACCTCCAAAAAAAACTGCAAATGCTCCTGCTGATATAACATAACCTATACAATTGTAATAGCTCATTTTTACAGATGCTATAGCTTTATTTGTCATTTTAGGTATCTCCTCTATTTTAGGAGTTGTATTGCATATATTTCGTGATAATGCATTTAAAGCTTCTAAAGCACCTAGATTATTTGATGTTCTGCCTACCCTTACTGATTGGGTAGAAATAATTCCTTCTTCTGTTTTTATAGTCGAAACTATTAGTGTTGTTATTGCATGTATTTCTACTTTTGATATGTTATAAGCTTTACAAATACGTAAAAATGCATCCTCTACCCTCGATATTTCTGCTCCAAATTGTATCATTAACTTTCCTATATTAAGTACTGCTTCTAAAAATTCTTCACATTGCTTTTTATTCATAAACAATCTCTCCATTAATTAAAGGTTTTCTTATTTCTTTATAGTTCAATATAATCTTATTCAACACAAAAGGATACCTTTTGGTATCCTTTTGATTGTTATATATGATAATGTTTTCTTTATTAATTACATCATATGTTACATTTTATGTCAATAATTATTCTAATAAATAAGTCTATACATTCTTAGATAATCTACTACCTATTTTTTTACTTCATCTGCAACTTCTATTTCATCATTTACAACGTCTATAGTATCTTCAATTATAATTTCTTCTTCTAAATCTTCATGCTCAGTTTTTTTTATTTCATATGATATATAGTTTAGTTTATTTATTATATATCCTATCGCCCATGTAGCTATTGAATAGAACAGATACGGTATAGAAGCTGTTCCAAAATAAGTTATTACACTTTGCAATTCATCAGTTATTACAAGACCTTGTGCTACAAGACTTGATATATATGTATACGAGCTATACATTGTAAATATTGTATAAATACCTAAAAGAATAGATACTCCGTATAATACCAAAACTACTGGATTTTTACTTTTTATATTACCTTTTTTCATGATTAATAGTACTCCTTTTTATTTTTAATTTTCGATAAGTATAAATATGTCTTCTTTCTTACTATCTTCTATTATAGGACAGTATCCTTAATTTAACCTTAATACTTTCAAAATTTAAAATTAAATACTAAAGAAAACTTATGTATTTAACTTTGACTACAGGTTATCCTATTAATAATTATATAATTTAAAATTATTAAATTACAATTTAAATAAAACTTATATCTCAATTATTCACTTTTCCCTTTATTAAATTTACGTAAAGGGGTATATTTAATATAGGATATTTTCAGGAGGAATAAATATGAACTTTATAACAAAAGAAGAATTTGAAAAGAAAAACTTAATATCTCAGTTTTCTGTGATAGATGGAAAACTAACATTAAGTGAAGATTGCGAGTACAAATCAACATTTGAAGTTGGAGATATAGTAACTTATAAAAACGATACTAACAAGCTTGGCGTTGTATCTTTTGTAGAAGATAATGAGTTAAATATATGTTGGGATGATAGTACAGAGACTACATGTTCTTTATCTGAGTTAGTTGTAGTGCCCCCTACTATCGGATTATCATTATTAAAAGATAGTTGTGTCGTAGATTTATGGGAAAATTTATCTAATGGTAAAAGTGATAGCTTTGATTTAAAATGCATTTATTTAGATAATGCTGTAATAAACGAAGTACCTTTTGTAAAAGCTTTTAAAAATACTAATACTATAATAGATAAGAAGTTCAAAAGAAACTTCACACTTTATAGAAAGTTTGGTTCTACTCAAATTTATAGAACTAATTTATATACAATTTGTGATAATAAGGTCGGATTTGATACTTCAAGATATGTATATTATTTATTAGAGAATAATGTAGTTTATTATTTAGGTATTGATTTAAATGATCAAGATTTAGCAGTTTACCTATTTAACAGATAAATCTTTACATTAATAGCCTTATCAAGAATAGAGTTTCTTGATAAGGCTATTATTTTAATTATGTTAATGTTAATACTTCATAAAAGTTATGATAAAACTTGTCCCCTTCCCTACCTCACTTTTTACATCTATATATCCACTGTGAGATTCTATAATAGATTTAGCAACAGAGAGACCTATTCCAACTGAATCTTTCTTGGTTGAGTTTTTAGTTTTATAAAAACGATTGAAAATATTTGCTATATCCCCCTGCTCTATGCCTTGACCATTATCTTCAATAATAACTCTAGAATACACAGAGTTATCATCTACAGAAACCTTAACAATTCCACCTTGTGGTGTATGCTCTATACTATTTTTTATAATATTTCCAAAAGCCTCTTTTATCCAAAATTTATCTTGTAATAAACTACTTTGATTATAATTATTTATTTCTAATTTAACCTTTGAAAAATTAGCCAGCTCTTTGAGACTGGATACAACTTCTTCTATTGTTTCATTTAAACTATATGTTTTTTTATAAAACTCAACTGTATGTACATCTAATTTTGCTAACTTTAATATGTTTTGTATCATTGTATTCATACTATTAAGTTGGATACGATTATCTTCTAAAAATTTAGTTCTTTGTTCTTCGCTTATTTTTCTATTTAGCAATATATCATTATATAAAATCATAGTAGTAGTTTTTGTTTTCAACTGATGGGATATATTTTGTAATAACTCTACTAAATACTGTTTTTCTTTTTGAGTATTACTAATATTATTTTTAATTATTCTTCTAATATTTGAGAATTCTACAGCTAACTTAGAAAAATCGCCTTCTTTATCTTCATTTATTAAATAGGTATAATCCTCATCTAGTATTTTATTCGCTGCTAATATTAGTTTTCTTACCTTTTTGAAAAAGTAAGAAAACTGAGCATAATTTAATATAATTAATAAGCAGGATAAAATAAAACTTAAAATTATTATACCGAAGTTTGAAGTTATATTTTGAAATAAATTATCATTAATAGTACTTGTTATTCCATATTGCTTTAAAGTAAGACGAGCTAATTCTTTATCTTTATCACTTATATTTCCAGTTACTAGTGGTATTAGTTCTTTCTCTATTTCTGGGTTAAGATTTACTGTTTTTGATACTATACTACCAATTATATCAACGTAATCTTGTTTTTGGTTTTGTATATAATTTTGATACATCAATATTTGTAGTATCATAAAAATACTAAGGAGCAAGGTTAGCATTATAGTACTTCTTTTAGCTTCTTCATTGATAAAAATTTTATTCAATATTACTCACTCCTTACCTCCAGATCCCATTTATAGCCTAATCCACGCTTAGTTGTAATATATTTAGGATTCTTAGGATCATCTTCTATTTTTTCTCTTAATCTCTTTATATAAACAGATAAGGTATTTTCGTCAAAATAAATTTCTTCATTGCTTGTAATTTCACCTAGAATATCATCTCTTTTTAAATTTTTATGATGATTTTTCATAAATAATATTAATAATTTATACTCTAATGCCGTTAAGTTTAAAAGTTCTTCTTTTTTATACACATTAGTTGTAGATAGATTAAGAGTTATATCATTGCTAATTAAAATATTCTTTAATTCTTTTGTTTTATTTGAGCGTAATTGTACTTTAATCCTTGCTAGTAGTTCTCTAACCCCAAATGGCTTAGCTAAATAATCATTCGCACCAATTTCTAGCCCTAGAACTATATTAACTTCATCATCTAAAGCGGTTAGAAATATAATCGGTGTACTGCTTTTTTCCCTGACATATTTACAAAAATCATAACCATTTCCATCTGGCAAATTTACATCTAGTAGTATTAAGTCGAATTCTTTCTCATTAAAATACTCTTTTGCTTGTTTTATTGTACAGGCTCTTTTTATATTATATCCTTCATCAGTTAAAGAAAATTCTAAAGCATAGCCTAACGCATCATCATCTTCTACAAATAATATTTTATTCATGAAAATCCTCCTATCTTCTATTAACCTTCTCTGATGGCCTCTATTACATTATCTTTTTCTATTTTTCTCATAGGTATTAAAGTTGATAAGAAACTTATTATTATTGATACAATAATAGTTATAATGCATAATTTTAAAGGTAATTTCCACGGAATTCCTACTATATCTTCTAGAACATCATATATTATATAAGTAAGACCACTTCCAGCTAAAGAACCTATAATTCCACCTACTAAACCATAGAATAATCCTTCGTACATTATCATTTTCTTTAGGTCTTTTTGAGACATACCTATAGATTTTAGTACTGACAATTCTTTTCTTCTTAATGTTATATTCATTGTTATTGTATTTATAATATTTATACTACTTATTAAAGTTATTACCGTCATAAACCCATATACTAGTACTTGAATTAATAAAACACCACTTTTTTCAGTAGCATTAACGTCTACCCAGTCTACCATATTATAATCTTGCTTATCTTCTATCATTTTATGAATTTCTTCATAGTTTTTTAGATGTAGTTCTGAGTCTTTTAAATCAATTGCTATACTTGATATTTCAACATCTTTATTTGTTAAGTTCTTTCTAACTGTATCTGTAGTTATTAAAGATAAAGAATTTCTAGGAACTTCTCTTTCAAATATATTATTTTCAATTATTCCTTTTACCTTTACCTTATGTTCTTTACCATAATCGTCAATTATAACTATTTCATCATTTACTTTATAATTAGTTAATTTTCCTGTGTATCTTTTCTTAGTAGTGTTATCTCTTGCGCTTCCGCTAGATACTAAGATTACACCATTTTGAGAGTTTATATCTTCAATATTAATATCTCCACTTATTAAATGTTTCTTCAAAGCATCTAGTGACACTTTATCGTACACATTGATTCTAGTGTACATAATTTCTTTTAGCATACCATTAAGGTTTTCTATTTCATATATATCTCCAGCTTCTTTAGCCTTCTTATCTTGGCTAATCTGGATATTCCCAGATATTGTTGGATATTTTAAGTAAACTTTATTAACATTATCTACGTTACTAATTTTAGTTATTAAATTGGGGTCTACTTCATTATTATCAGGTTCTAAATTAGTACCAATTTCTAGCTCAATATTTTGATACTCATAGTTTGTACCTCTTAACTTTATTACATCCTGTACCAATGTAGTAAATGTAATAAATAAAGTTGCACTTACTACAACTGATAATATCATTACAGTACATCTTTTAGGGTTACGTCCTATGTTTTTAAGAGCCATTAGGGCTTTAAAATTAAGTATTTTATTAAGTGTTTTATTCTTAATCTTTTTTATAGATTCCTTTTTTATTGCTACCCTACTACTAATAGCAACTAGTGGAGAGATATTTCCTACATATCTAGCTGGTAGGAAACTTGATATATAAACTGCTACTATCGTTATAATAGAACTAGCAACTAGTGTATTTATATCTATACTTACAATTGAAAGAGGTGTATTTTCCTTCATTAATAAATCTAAAACTCCTTGTAATGCATATATTGTTCCTACACTTAAGATTAGACCAATAGGAATTGCCATCATTAATAATATTGTGGCTTCTCTAAATACAATTCCTCTAATTTGTTTTTTAGTTGCTCCTATACTTCTAAGCAATCCGAATTGTTTCATTCTTTCTGCTACATTTATTTGGAAAGAGTTATATATAACTATAATTGTAGCTATTACTACAATAATAGTTACAATTGCTATAAGAGCAACCATAGACCGATTAGAATCTACTTGATATAACCTTACTAAAGAGTAGTTTTCTTCTATGTTATCTTTATCACTCAAAGATTTTAGTGTCTTAATCGTTTGATCAAATTCACCTTTAGGATTTATCTCTACCATTAATTGGCCATCTTTTTTATTTTCATCAAACATAATAGCTCTACTTATCTTGTTACGTTGCATAGACTCGTATGTTTTCAAGAAACCTACAATTTTGTATTCATTTTTATCTATAGTTATTTTATCACCTATTTTTAAATCAGGGTTAATATGTGGCTTAGCCCACTCATCTATACATATCTCATTATTTTTAGTGGGCATGTTACCTTCTTTTAATCCATATTTTAAGATTTCATTAGCTCCACCATCAACATATTGTTCTTGTAAGATAATATCTTTATAGTTTATTTCATTTCCCATAGATACATTTCCGTAATGTATTATATTAGGGTTATTTTTTACTTTGTTTAATATCTCATCGTTATAAGTTTTGTACATTATATGATGTGATGTACCTTGACTTTGTTTAGTTTGTTCAATTTGAGATTGTTGAGTACCCTTCATAAATAGCCCCATTGTAGAAATAAGAGCTAATGACAATATGATACCTATAAGCGTTAGTATTGTACGTTTTTTATTCTGCTTAATATATCTACTACTTAGTGTTTTATAATTTTTTATCAACTATAATCACCTCCTTGTGTCTTAGTTATCTGTTTTCGTATCTTTTATTATTTCACCATCATCTATAGTAATAACTCTGTCTGCCATAGTGGCTATATCTGTATCATGTGTTATTAATATTAAGGTTTGATTAAACTTCTTAGCTGTAAACTTTAAAAGTTCAATAACGTCTCTAGTATTTTTAGAATCTAAGTTACCTGTTGGCTCATCTGCAAGTACTATACTTGGCTTGTTTGCAAGAGCTCGTCCTATTGATACTCTTTGTTGTTGACCTCCTGATAACTCTGATGGTAGATGGTTCCTTCTATCATTAAGATTTAGTATATTTATTATTTCATCCAAATAATTTTTATCTACTTTTTCATTGTCTAATACAACTGGTAATTCAATATTTTCTTCTACATCAAGTACTGGTATTAGGTTGAAGAACTGAAATATAAATCCTATTTTTCTTCTTCTAAAGATTGATAGTTCTTCATCGTTATAATCATATATACTTTTTTCATCTATAACAACTTTTCCACTAGTTGGTCTATCTAGCCCACCAAGTAAGTGAAGTAGTGTACTTTTTCCAGAACCTGATGCTCCTATTATAGCTACGAATTCACCTTCGTTTATTGATAAGTTTATATTTTTTAGTGCTTCAACTTTATTATCGCCTTCACCATAAGTTTTTGTTAGATTTTCAACTCTTAAAATCTCCATAGTATATCTCCTCTATTATTCTACATTTGCATAGTTTATCTCTGTGATTTGTGTATTTATTAATTGCTTGTTAATTTCTTCTTTGTCTTTAGCATTTCTTAGGTCTTTTTTCCCTTTAGCAAATCTAATTAAGCTCATATCTTTTTCTTCATCTTCTATAGATTTGTATGTTTGATCATCTGTTACTATTAATACACCTTGCTCTGATGGATAATATCCTATCCATGAATAACTTCCGTATTCTAATGGTATTTCTTTTCCATTTATCTCTAATTTTTTATCTTCATTGTCATTATTAAAATATAAAGTTTTTTCACTATCGATATTTGGTATGCTTTCAAGCACTATCGTTTCTATACTTCCACTCCCTGGATTTTTTAGTACTCGTAATACTTGGTCTTTTAACATCTTTTTTGCTGTCTCTTTAGTAATTATTAAATTTTTTTCTTCATAAAATAATTCTTTCCCGTCATCTCCCACTTCTACCTTTCCATTTTCATCTAAAAGTTTTCCTGTATTTGTAACTATTTTATATTTATAATCTTTTGTATACTTTGTATTATCTTTATAAACTTCTTTTCCTTTGTTTACACTCTCTGTATTACCACTTATTAAAATAGCATTAAATGGTCTTGGAGCACCTTGTAAGAAGTACTTTAGTCCCTGTTGAATTCCTACTACTAATAATATTATTGCTACTACACTTATTATCAATTTACTTGTTTTTTTCATAAATAAAATCTCCTTTTCCTATTTCTTATATATACTTTACTTTAGATGTAGTTTTTAAACCATGACGTTAGACTTACAATATAAAAAATAATCTTACTAATAAGTAAGATTATTTTTTATATTGTAACTACCTAGTAACATTATTAATATGAAAGTTTCTGCTGTATTGAATCTATTTAAAGTTATACGTATAAAATAAATCCTACATAGAATTAGCATATAAATCTGGCTATTCTATATAGGATTCTATTAGTGATTTAAAAAGTTTTTACTTCTCTTAAAATATTTATATAATTATCTGCAATTGAGTGTATATCTATATCTAGTTCAATTTCATCATATATTTCATACACATTATATGTAATTCTTTCTATGTATTCTTCATCATTCGCTTTTTCAGGTAGTATTGTTTTTATGTAGTTTAGTAAGTTTTGATTTTCTTCTTCACCTTCAACTATAACTTTTAAAATTCTTTCATAACTACTTTGAGCAATCATTTTTATATCCCCCTTAATCCTTATTTATACTTAAATTATGGGGATATAATTGAATTTTAATACCTGTATTTAATAATTAATATTATTATTTTTTATCTAATTTAGTAAGTACTCCATCAATTAATTCTCTCTCTTGTGTATGCTCTTTTCTTTGTTCCGGTGTAATTGATGTATTTACTTGTCTTAAATATTCATTTTCTATTTCTTTACTATAATTTTTTATTGCTTTTTTTATTAAACTTATTTGATCATTGTCTAGTTTTAAAGTTTTCATTGTTATTAATCTCCCTTACATTTTTAATTAGTTTTATAATGTCGGTCTATTAATGTCTATATTTTTAGCTTAATTGAATTTAGCAATTTATCTATATTATTCATTCTTCTTTAGTAGTTGAAATACCTTCTTTTTATCTTATTTAAATTCATTATAAAATTAATATTTTATTAGATTATTATACCTTCAAAATGATCTACTTCATGTTGAATAATTTGCGCTGTAAATCCCGTAAATATTTGTTTATGCTTATTAAAATTTATATCTAGATATTCTACTTCTATAGTTTCATATCTCGTTGTTTTTCTGCAACCTGTTAAAGATAAACAACTTTCTTCCGCTTCATAAGGCTTATCCTTTTTTAGTATAAGTGGATTTACCATAGGAATTATTATATTACCTACACTAAATACCAATATGCGTTTTTTTGCTCCTATCATATTAGCTGCTAGCCCAACACAATGTTCTAAGTTTGATCTTAATGTATCTATTAAATCATTAATCACTTCTACATCCTCTTTTGTTGCTAGTTCTGATTTTTGCTCTAAAAATGATATATCCTTTACAATTGTTCTTATCATTGATATTCCAACCTTTCTATTTTGGTCTTAATTAATATAAGTTTGCATTCTATACACTAAGATTATACTCTAATGAATTATTTTAGTGTATACATATTTGTTTCTAATAGGTCTTCCATAACGTCCAAGTGCCTATTTTTACCTATTAGTATTATAGGTATATCAACCATATTAGCTAATTTTATTGCATAATCCTTGAAGTATGACTCTCTATCTTTAGATACAACAACCTTAGTTCTAGCCGCTCCTAAATTATTATCTACAACTTCTTTCATAGCCTCAAATATTTCAAATATTATCCTACCTCTATTTTCTATACTTCCACCGTATTCATCTTCTCTTTTATTATAATATGGTGATAAGAATTGACTTAATAAGTAGCCATGACCACCATGTATTTCAACTCCATCAAATCCTGATGCTTTTACTCTCGCTATAGCCTTAGCATAAGCCTCCACTAAATATTTTATTTCTTCTTTAGTAATTTCTTTTGCCCACGTTCCAGTAGTTTCATTTTGTATAGTCGATGGTCCCCATATAGTTCTTTCTCCTACATTGAAGTTAGTCATAAATCCACCGTAAACTATTTGCATTATTATATTAGAGCCTAGGCTATGAATTTTATCTGTAAATTCCTTATACTCTGGTATAAAAGAATCATCATATATACCCATCATTCCAGGATTTGGTTGCTCATCTTCCGTAACAAATGCATATCCTGTTATTATAGTTCCTACTCCACCTTTTGCTAGTTCTTCATATATATTAAAAAGTTCTGGTGTCATATGGCCTTTTTCATCTGCTAAATCTTCCCATAATGCACCTCTTATAAATCTATTTTTCATTTCCATGTTTAATAGTTTAGTTTTATCAAATAAAGTTTTCACATTTATACCTCCTACTATTTTGCGATTTCTGATTTAAGTATAATATTTGATGCTTTATTTTGATAGTATGCACTTTTCGGTAAGTGCATTACATCCTTTTTAATATAATACTTACCTAAAAGTTAGTATTATATTAATAGAGAAAATAGCTTAAAATAGATAGTATTATTTAATATATAATGGGTTGATTTTTTGATTATAAAAGATAACAAAAAATATGTATGTAAATTAGATTGGGCCTTTGATATTATACGCGGAAAATGGAAATCTATCATACTTTGCCATTTGCTTGATGGTACTAAGAGATTTTTAGAATTACAAAGAATCACTCACGGAGTTAGTCATAAAGTCCTAAATGAAAAACTAAAAGAACTAGAAGACGATGGATTAATATGTAAGAAAGTTTATGATGAGCTACCTCCTAGAGTAGAATATTACCTTACTGAAAAAGGAAAAGAATATGCTAACATTTTAAAACAAATAGAATTACTTGGAGAAAAATACTTTTAATTATTACTCTAAAACACCCCGTCGTTAAATACGACGGGGTGTAAAATTAATCTAATGCTTCACCATTAATTTTTATTATATTTTTATACCAATAAAAAGACTTTTTCTTGTATCTTTTTAACGTTCCATTTCCTTCATTATCTTTATCTACATATATAAATCCATAACGCTTTTTCATTTCACCAGTAGATGCACTTACTAAATCAATACATCCCCAAGTTGTATATCCAAGCATATCAACACCGTCTATATTGATAGCATCTCTCATTGCTTTTATATGTTCTTTTAGATAATTTATACGATAGTCATCGTTTATATTTCCATTTTCATCAATTGAATCAATTGCTCCTAATCCATTTTCTGCAACAAATAGTGGTTTTTGATAACGATCATATAAACTATTTAATGTAATACGGAATCCTAATGGATCTATTTGCCATCCCCATTCACTTGCTTCTAAATACTGGTTTCTTAATGTTGGAAATACATTTCCTTCAGTTAACTTACTTATCTCTGGGTCTGCACTTGTTAACTGGCTATTATAATAAGATAATGATATAAAATCTACAGTATGTTTCTTAAGTAAATCTTTATCTCCATCTGCCATAACTGGCATAATACCCTTTTGTTCCATTTCCTTTAGAGCATAGTTAGGATAATAACCTCTAGCTTGTACATCTACAAAGAAATATGCTTCTCTGTCACATTTGTAAGCTTTCCAAATATCATTCGGATGACAAGTGTTTGGATAAGTACTACCTGCTGCAATCATACACCCTACTTTATTTTCTGGATCTACTTCATGAGCAATTTTAGTTGCAATAGCACTTGCTACAAGTTCATGATGTATAGCTTGATATTGAGTTTTTTCAAAATTCTCTCCATCTTCTACTAATAAGCCTGCCCCCATAAATGGTAAATGTAAAATCATATTAATTTCATTAAATGTTATCCAGTGTTTTACTAAACCTTTATAGCGTCTAAATATTACATTACATAAATTTTCATAGAAACCTATAAGTTTTCTATTTTTCCATCCCCCATACTCTTTTATAAGGTGAATTGGACAATCAAAATGAGTAATTGTAACTAAAGGCTCTATTCCATGTTTTTTACACTCTTTAAATACTTCTTCATAAAATAGTAATCCTTCTTCATTTGGATGCTCTTCATCACCATTTGGAAAAATACGGCTCCATCCTATACTCATACGATATACTTTAAATCCCATTTCTGCAAATAAAGCTATATCTTCTTTAAATCTATGATACATATCTATTGCTTCTTTAGCTGGATAATAATCCTCATCATTAAAATCTAGCATTTTTTTAGTTCCATCCATTACAGAAAATCTATTTTCTCCATATGGAATAACATCAACATTTGCTAGGCCTCTACCGCCTTCATTGTATCCGCCTTCACATTGGTTAGCAGCTGTAGCTCCTCCCCATAAAAAATCGTTTGGAAATATATTATTATTATTCATAAAATCAACCTCTCTTCTAAGATATAATTGTAATTAAGTCATTACTATTTTTAGATAATCCACTTTCTACAATATCAAAGTATTGTTCTGAATTAGTAACTATTACTGGTGTGATAGTTGAGTATCCTGAATTTTCAATTTCATTTATATCAAATTCTAATAATTTATCTCCTATTTCTACCAAATCCCCTTCTTTCACTTTAGGGCTAAAGTGCTTACCTTGTAAGTTAACCGTATTCATACCTACATGTATTAAAATCTCTACACCACTTTCACTAGTTAATCCAATTGCATGATGTGTTGGGAATAAGATTGTAACCTTCCCCTTTACTGGTGATTTAACTAAACCTTCAGATGGTTTTATCGCCAAACCTTTTCCTAATATCCCTTGTGCAAATGCATCATCTGGAACTTCACTTAGTTTTATTATTTCACCTTCTATTGGTATCTTTACTTCTTCTTTTCCTATAGTCATAGCTATTTCATCTTGATTTTTATCTTTAACTTCTTCAATCTCAATTTTTTTATCTTCTTTTACATCTTCTTTATATAACATCATAGTCATTATAAACGCAACAACCATCGCAATAACTGCACCAATTATCCCAACCATTAAGTTATCTAAACTATTAGTTGCAGGATCTATCATTGCAGGTAATTCAAATATCCCTAATCCACCTATTATGAATTCTTTTAAATCTGAAAATCCTAAATATGCTCCTGCTATACCTGATGCTATACAACTTATTATAAATGGTTTTTTAAGCGGTAAAAGTATACCGTATATTGCAGGTTCTGTAACTCCAAATATACTTGATATAGCCGATGGAATACATAACGCTTTTAACTTTTTATCTTTTGTCTTAATCATTATAGCTACAACAACAGCTGTCGTTGCAAATGTAGCTCCAAAGAAAGGCATCATTACGTTGTCATATCCTATTGTAGATATGTTATTTATATAAACTGGAAGGAATCCCCAGTGTATACCAAATATAACTAATATTTGCCATGAGAATCCAATTATTGCCCCTGCAATTAATGGTGAAAACTCACGAATAGATATTATTGTATTAGTAACCATTGTAGATGAATAAGTAGCTAAAGGTCCTATAAATATAACACCTAATACTAGTGAAAATAATAAAGTTAACATTGGTACAAAGAAAAATTTAAGTAATTCTGGAACTAACTTATCAAATATTTTTTCAAACTTTGCTGCTACAAAACATATAAATATTACAGGCATTACAGTTGATGTATAATCCATTGATACAATCGGAATCCCTAAGAATTCTAAATATACTGGTGATGCAAAACTCGTGCCTTGAAACAGTGTATATAAAGGTTCTAATGTTGATGCTATAGCACTTTGCTGAATAGACGGATAACATATAGTTATTCCTATTAATAAACCAACAAAAGGCTTTAATCCGAATTTTTGAGCTGATGTATAACCTAGGATTATAGGCAGATACATAAATATTGCATCTCCAATTGCATTTAATACAATATAAGTTCCACTATCTGGACTAATCCAACTAAATGCACTAAATAACGCTAAAAATCCTTTTATCATCCCTGCTGCAGTAAGTACAGCTAAAATAGGTTGGAATATTCCTGATATAACATCAATAATTTTATCAAATAATTTTTTATCTTCATTTTCTGTATTTTGCTCTTCAGCTTGAGAAGAAAAATCTGCAATCTTACAAATTTCTTCATAAACTTTAGATACATGGTTACCTATAACTACTTGATATTGACCAGCTGATTTTAAAACTGTAACAACACCATCCATGTTTTTTAACACTTCATCATTTGCTTTTGACTCATCATTTAATTTAAATCTTAATCTAGTTACACAATGATTTAAACTCTTAATATTTGATTTTCCACCAATATTTTCTATTATATCTTTTGCTAATTGTTCATATTTTCTCATTTTAAATTCCTCCATCTCTTCACATCTTTAGTATGAAATCTGAAGGTTTAGCCAACTTAATGTCACTATCCAATATAAAAAATAATAGTTATTTTGATATACCTCCTTTTTAATTTTACATTTTATATAATATAATTAGCTTGTTTTATTCATAATTTTGGCAATATGAATAGTTAAATATAATTTTTCTTCATTAGAAATAATATACTTATACTTCTTATAAATAAACTCGCTAATTTTATTGACACATTTATATGATTCTTGATACTTTGACTTCATAATTTCAAGTAAACTATCATCCTCATCGTCCTCATAAGTTTTTTTAGATATAAGCCTTTGTGCAAAAAACTTTATATGAGTGGTAAACCTATAAAAATAAACTGACTCTTCATCAAACTTTATATTTAAATAATATCTAACGATATTAAGTATCTCTTGCATAACTATTGTAATATCATACATATTTGTTAAGCTTTCATCCATTAAACTGTTGGCAATATGTATTGCTATAAATCCAGCCTCATCTGTTGGTAATTCATAGTTTAATTTTCTCTTGATTATCTTTAATCCTTCTAATCCTACTTCAAATTCATCTTTATAAAATCTCTTTATATCCCAAACTATAGGATTCTTTACATTTATTCCATCTTTAGATCTCTCAACTGCATTGCATATATGATCGCTCAATGAAATTATTAAATTTTCACTTAGCTTTTTTCCTAAATTAAGTTTTGCATATTTAATAATTTCATCTGCCACTTCAATATACTCTATAGGTAAATCCATCATAAGTTCTTTGAACTTATGATTCATACTTTTATCTGATAGCATAAATACCTTATCTACCATATTTTTATCTATTATATCTCCTGGGCGTTTCTTAAAAGCAATTCCTCTACCCATTACTACTTGTTCTTTTTTATTTTCATCTAATATAACGACTACATTGTTATTTAGTATTTTATTAATAATCATAAATATTCCTCCTAAACAAAAAACCTACATACCTCGAGATAATAAATCAATATATATACTTATATATTTTTATTATTTCGAGGTATATAGGTTTAGCTTGTTTATACAATAACTATCCTAATTTGATATCATTTTCTAAATTATATCATAAAAATACATTTCGTGCAAACACTTTCCAAAGTTATGTGATTATACATTTAAATAATTTAATTATGTTAAAAAGGTATTGATTGCTTAATCAATACCTTTTTAACATATTATTATATATTACTTAAAGAAATCATCTATTTCATCTTTATCATCTTCATCTATATTTTCTGATTCTTTATCTATATTTTTAGGTTCTTTATCTAAGTATCTGTTGTTTTCAACATTTATATTTTGGATTTTTATTATATGATTTATCTTTTCTACTATGTATCCTAGTGAAAACAAAGATATAGTATAAAATACAAATGGTGTAACTGTAACTAAATAATAATTAATTACTTCTACAAATTCCTTACTTGGATCAAACCCCTGTGCAACTAGTCCTGATATATAAGTATTTGATTTATATATCATAAATATAGTACATAGAGTCATTAATGTTGCACATGAATATAATATAATTGTAGTTTTTGGCACTTTTTTTATATCTACTGATTTCATAATTCGCTCCTATCAGCTTACTCTTTTTATTTATTTTCCTTTATCAGCTTTTAAACTTTCCTCTTTTATGAATAATAATTTTCCAGATTTTAATCCCCATATTTCATCAAGGTATGTGCACACTTTTTTTGAATGAGTTACAATAATAACACATTTATTATGCTCATGAGCTAATGATACTAATATATTCATTATTTTTTCTTCTGTTTCATTATCTAGGTTACCTGTTGGTTCATCAGCTATTATTATATCTGGATTATGAGCAAGTGCTCTAGCTATACCTATTCTCTGTTGCTCTCCTCCTGATAAATTTAAAATCTTTCTATTTGCTTTTTCAGCATCAATGCCTACATCTTTTAATAAATCATATACATATTTATCATTATCTTTTTGTTTAACGTTGCTTATATTCATAGATAATAATATATTTTCTTTAGCTGTAGCATTTAATAATAAATTATATCCTTGAAATATTACACCTATATCCTTTGCTCTATATAAATCTCTATCTGTATCTGTTAAACTTTTTATATTATACAAAATTTCTCCATCTTTGCATGTATCTAGACCTGATATTAAAGAAAGTAAAGTACTTTTTCCTGCCCCTGATTTTCCTATTATTCCGTATACTTTTCCTTTTTCAAAATCTATATTTACGTTGTTAAAAACATCTTTTTTTGCACCTTCATATCTATAACTTACATCTTTTAAACTTAATAAACTCATATTATTAATTCCTTTCTGTTAGTATTTTTCTTGGTTCATATCTATTTATATATAAAATTCCTATACCAGCAGATACTACTCCTAGCAATAATGCTATTAGCGTAATGCTTAAAATAGCTTCCCCACTTAAAAATACATCTAATTTTTCTAGTGCTGGTGCTGTTGTACTTGGACCAATACCAACCATACCAACCATTGATTGTGATTGCTTTTGAGCATCTATCTGACCTTGTAAAAGCATATTTGAAATTGGTTGTGCTGATATGCTACCAATAGTTAAACCTATACTTAATGAAATAACTATCATAGATAAAGTTTCAAATATTAAACCTAATGCAACTTTACCTTTTTTCATACCCATAGCTCTTAAAACACCTATCTCGTATTTTCTTTCACGAATAGCTAATATAGATATTAAAACTAATACACTACCACCAAAACCTAAAACTAAAGTCATAAATATTTTTGAAATACCTTTTAATCCTTCTACTGGTTTAACAATACTATTATAACTACTTGAATCTACAGATAAGTCAAATAATTCACTTAATCCCATCTTATGTGCTTCTTTATTAAACGCCTCTACTGTATCTGGATCTTTTAAATAATATTTTGCATCCATAGAAACTAAATCTTCACTAGATTTTCCATCATATGCTTTTAAAGTGTCATATGTTGTAATAATCTCATTACTTCTATTTAACATAGGGTGTTTAATTCCTTGATTATCAGATTTTGCACCATCATAATATATACCTGATATAGATAATTGTAATTCTTCAAGATTATCTGGATCTTTAGGATTTTTAATTTTTATATTATCTCCAACTTTTAAATTGTTAAGCTTTGCAAACTGCTCACTTACTATAGCCTCATTATCTTTATTAGGCATTTTTCCTTCTATAATTTTTCTTATTCCATTTTTAAATTCTTTATTTCCTTCACTATTAAGTCCACCTAAAACATTTAAGTTTGGTCTTTTTTTAATAGTTCCTTGACCTCCAATAGCTACTACATTGCTCATATCTATATCATCTGAATCCTCTAGTTGATCTAAAGCTTTTATTTCTTTACTGTATCCACTAAACATTAAGCTAAATATAGTTTCTTTAAGATATTTAGACTTAGAAATTTTTTCTTTAATATCATTAGGTACTCCCGTATTTAATTCATCCATTTTACCTTCATTTATTTTCTCTTGTGTTTTCTCCATGTTTGATTGGATAAAAACTTCAGCACCAAATCTATTTTTATAGTCCTTTATTATCTCATTAGATGTAGTATTAATAATAATAGATATGGCTGTGCACGAAAGTATTGCTGTCATTATAATACCTAACAATGTATTTCGACCTTTATTCCTTATTAAGTTTTTTAATGCATTTTTAAAAATATACATACAAATTCTCCTTTTCTTTAGATTTTAATATAGTCAAATTATAATAAATCAACTGTTAACTGAATGTGAACAGTGTCCCTAAATTTGAAATACATCTATTATTCTTCATATTCAGAAAAGGATAAATAAAAACAAGAACCTTTATTTATTTCACTATCAACTACTATTACTCCATTACACAAATCACATACATGTGATACTAAGCTTAATCCTATTCCGTATCCATCTTTATTTAAATCATTAATTCTATACTTGTCATTAAATATATTTTCTATAAAATTTTTATCCATACCTATGCCGTTATCTTTTACTTCTATAATTACGCTATTATATTTATTTTTTACATACACGCTTATAGTTTTACCTTGTCCATACTTAACTGCATTATCAACTAAATTGCTTACAGCACGATATATCCATCTTTCTTTGCCTAAAATACAAGTACCTTTTTCATCATCAAAATCAAACTCAATATTTTCATATGTTTTTTTGTAGGTATCACAAATACTTGCACATATTAAAGAAACATCTATTTTGGTCATATCATCATCAGTTTTCACATCACTTAGTGTCAATATATCATCTATACTATCAGCAATATTATCTAGCAATTTGATGTATTCCTTATTGTCGTCTATCTCTAAATTGGTTCTTAGTATAGCAATAGCATTTTTCTGTTCATGAGATAAATAAGAATTTAATTTTTTATAATCATCTAAATTTTGTTTGAATTTTTCCTTTATATTTTCATACGCTATTCCAAAAGAGCTACTTACTACATATGGATTAAAATCATCATCCAGTGTATTTAAATTTTTAACAATATTTTCAATTTCTTTATCATGTATTTTGTTTAATACTATCCATAATATTAATGAGGATAATATAAAAACAAAGAAGAATATTAAAATTATGCTTAATATATCTTCAAATCCAGTTTTTAAGTACACTTTACCAATTTCATTTACATCTACTACAATTTTTGATTCTAATATTTGACTATTTATATTCTCGCTATTTTCTTGTTTTATAGTTGTATAATTGCCTTCATACAAAACTTTATATAATAAATCCCTTTTTTCTGGTTTAGTCTCATTAACAATGATAGCTTTAGCATTTTTTATATTTGTTTTATCTTCTACATTGTTGAAAGAACCTTTTATTCTATATAATCCAACTCCTAATACTAATGATAGTATTAGTGAGTATATTATTATGGCTAATCCACTTTTAAAGTTTACTCTACGCATAGATAGTATCCCTTCCCTCTGACATTAACTAAAACTTCTTCTCCATATGCACTATTTAACTTGTTTTTCAATCTTGATATATGTACCCTTAGTACTGATGAAAATGGGTCGAAGTTTTCATCATATACATGCTCTACAATTTCCTCACTGGAAACAACAGCTGGATGCTTGTAGCAGATATACTCTAAAATATCAAATTCCTTAATGGCAAGTATAACTTCTTTACTATCTATATATACAGTACGATTTATAGGATTAAGTTGTAACTTACCAATGTTTATAATTGGATTTGTTCGTCCATGAAATCTTCTTATTACAGCATGTATTCTAGCTCTAACTTCTAATAATTGAAATGGCTTTGTTATATAATCATCTGCACCATTATCTAATCCTATGGCTAAGTCTGATACATCATCTCTTGCTGTTATTATAATTATTGGAGTGTTTACTGATTTTTTTCGCATATATTTTAATACTTCTATTCCATCAATATCTGGAAGATTTAGATCTAAAAGTATAACATCATATTCATTAATACTTGCTTTTTCCTCACCATCTTCTCCAGTGTTAGAAATATCCACTTTAAAATTCATTTGTTCTAATCCTTTTTTCATAGAATTAGCTAATCCTATATTATCTTCTATAACTAGTAATCTCATTTTTAATTCTCCTTACAAATCGGTAAATTAATTTTTTAAATCATTATAGTTTATCATATTTTATGTTTATCCAATGTTAACTACTTGTATAATATAAATTACAAAAAATAAAAACCACATTAATATTTGTTGCTATATCTTTTTGTATTAAATGATAAACCTTTAGGTAATAATATTAGAGATGAAAAAGTGAATTTTTCTATAACTATGAAGAATTAGCTAGTTTAAGAAATTATATAAGAAATAAAATATATAATTTCTTAAACATCGAATTTTGTATTAGGAGAACTAAATTTTATTATTTTTATGTTTTCTCAGGAGGGCTCGCATAATGAAAGTACATAAAATATTAAATAAAGACATCTACAAAAATATACCTATAGCAATCTCAGGTATTTCACTAGCTCTTATGAGTATAACTACAGCATGGGTTGGAGTAGGTTCTACATTTTTTAGACATTTTGGAGTGTTCTTTTCTCTTATAGCTTTGACCTTGATTATAACTAAAGCTCTACTGCATCCAAAAGACACTTTATCTGAAATAAGACATCCTTTTATAGGTAGTTTTTATCCTACAATCGCAATGACTATTATGGTTATATCCACTTATGTAGTTGAATATTCTCTAATAATCGGTAGATGTATGTGGTTATTCGGTATAGCACTTCATATAATACTGAATTTAATATTCTTCGTTTCTAGATTCAAAAACTTTAAATTTGAAGATGTAGTTCCAAGTTGGTATATTGTAACAGTTGGATTAGGAGTTGGAGCTGTTACAGGTAGACCTATGGGTTATATCCAGCTATCACAAATATTATTTTATTATGCATTTATATGGTACTTAGTACTACTTCCTATAATGGTTTATAGAATTGTAAAAGTTGGTCATATACCTAAAACTAAGAAAACTTCCTTAATGATTATGGGTGCTCCTGCTAATATTTGTTTAGCTGGTTATTTAGGAGTATTTGATGTTAAATCAAATATTATAATAGGTATTTTATTAGTATTAGCAGTAGTTAATATGCTCTATGATTACTATATCTTACCTAAATTATTAAGATTACCATTCTCCTTAGCTTTAGCACCTCTTACATTCCCATTGTCTATCGGAGCTGTAGCTATGCAAAGATATTCTAACTATTTAACATCAATTAATTCTCCAGTTTCAGGATTCGTGAGTGAAATATTCTTTATTCAACTTATTGTAGCTACATTAGTTACTGGATATATAGTTTATAAACTTTCTGAACTATTCCTTTTAAACTTAAATGAATATCTATAAGTAAAGAAAAGATATTAGCATCATTACTAATATCTTTTAGTTCGTCATTTTCTATTTTTTTTACCATAACTGATGTACTGATTTTTTTATATTTCTTTCATATACATCTTTTACTGTATCCATTTGTCCTTGTGTGAACTCTTGCATTTCACATGCCTTTGCGTTCATCTCTATTTGTTTAGGATTACTAGCTCCTGGTATTACTGTTGAAACTTCATCATGCATAAGTATATATTTAAGTGCACTATGAGCTAAATTTTCAGTTTGTAATTTTTCTTTTAACTCTCTCGCTGCATTTATTCCTGTATTGTAATCCACTCCTGAGAAAGTCTCTCCTTTATCAAAAGCTTCTCCATTTCTATTGTAACTTCTGTGGTCATCCTTGCCAAAGTTAGTATTTTCATTGAATTTACCTGTTAATAATCCACTTGCAAGAGGTACCCTTACTATTATTCTAACATTCTTTTCCTTAGCTAACTTGAAAAATTCTTCTGCTGGCTTTAATCTAAACATATTGAATATTATTTCTACTGCTGATATATCATAATCTAACGCTTTTATAGCTTCTTTCATCTTTTTTATCTTTTATGAATTTTCCTATTACCTTTTCACTTAATCCATCTTGATAAATATCTGCCGTATCAAAACAATTTATTCCTTCTTGGTATGCAGCTTCAAGTGTTTGAAGTGCTATTTCTTCTTTGTTTACTGAATTACCTTGAGGTAACTATGAAAAAATCACTCTTATTAAAAACTAAGAGTGATTTCTTTGCATAAAGTATTAAATTCAACATAGATGAAGGGTAACATTCTATGATTTTAAAGTGTTAAGCTTCTACTAACTTAATGGTATTGTTTTTTACATAAACCTTTTTATCGCATATTGATGTAGAAGATTTTCTATGTGATACCATTATTATAGTGCTATCACCAGTTTCTTCTTTTATACTCTTTAATATTTGTGCTTCATTCAAAGTATCTAAGTTACTTGTAGGTTCATCAAGAATTAAAACTTGTGGATTGTGTAAGAATGCCCTTGCTATACCTAATCTTTGTTTTTCTCCTGATGATAAGTTTGAACCTATTTCTCCAACATTAGTTTCATATCCATTTGGTAGAGTCTCTATAAATTCATGTATAGATGCTTTTTTACAAGCATTTATTACTTCTTCAAGAGTTGCATCTTTCTTACCTATTTTTAAGTTATTTTCAATAGTATCATTGAATAAGAAAGTCTCTTGGCTTACTAATGATTGTGATTTTCTTAAGGCTTTAGTTGGAATAGTTTTTATGTTTTTATTATCTATTTCTATACTTCCTTTTTCCACATCCCAGAATCTCATCATAAGTTTTAAAAGTGTACTTTTTCCGCATCCACTTTCTCCTATTATTGCAACCTTATCACCTTTTTTGATTTTAAGATTTACATCTTTAAGTAATACTTCATCTCTACCTTCATACTTAAATTCTAAATTACTTATATTTGTACTATCCATTAGCAAGTTTGCATTTCCAGCTACTTCTTCAACTGCTGGTACCTCATCTAATATATCAAATAATCTTTGAGCACAAGCAAATGTATGCATTAAATTGTTTGATAAGTTACTTAGTGCTACTGTTGGTCCAAATGAACTAGCTAGTAAAACTAACGCTACTATTACCTGAGCTAAGTTTATAATTTGAGCTTTATAAAGCTCAACTCCTAAATAAAGAGTTATAAGTATTGCTATCATAATAGTTATATCAGTTAAAGCTCTTATTAAACCTTCGTGTCCTTTTATAACCTTCATTTTCTCATTTAAATTATCACTATTCTTATTTATTGAATCAAGTCTATTGTCTCCTTGACCAAATAGTAATATTTCTTTTATTCCTCTTAATGAATCAAGTAAGAAACTGTTCGTTCTACCAAATTCATTTCTATAATCAAATCCTGCTTCGCTTCCTAATTTAGAAGATAACACTGGTATTATATATCCTACTATTATATAAAATACTAATCCAACTATCCCAAAGTATGGGTTTATAGTGTATAAAACTACTGCTATTATAGCTGATGTAATTATAGCTATGGCTATAGGTGCTATTGTATGAGCATAAAATACTTCAAGTAATTCTATATCACTAGTTATTACTGATATAAGGTTTCCTTTTTCTTTGCTTTCAAGCTTAGCAGGTGCTAATTTTCTTAAAGCCTTGTATACCTTATCTCTAAGTATAGCTAGTATTTTAAATGCTATATAGTGACCTGAGTATTGTTCTATATACCTTAAAATCCCTCTGATTATTCCACATACAATTATTACTTTTACTGCGGTATTTACAGTATATCCCATATTAAAACCTATAATATCTCCCATTGCTACTGCTCCAAATGTAGTTATAGCTATGGCTGCTAAAAATCCTAATACTCCAAAACTTATTGTTATCATCATTACAGGAACTAGTGGCTTTAATATTTTTATAAGTCTAAGCATTATCTCAGAACCTGATAACCTCTGTCTCTCATTATTCACTTATAGCCACCTCCTTAATTGCTTCATTTTCTTCTATATATATATCCTCAAGTTTTTCTTGATTTGTGTATAAGTTTGCATATACTGAACTGTTATTCATCAATTCCTTATGATTTCCACTTTCAACTATATATCCTTTGTCTAATACATATATTTTGTCTGCATTTTTTACATTAGCTAGTCTGTGTGATATAACAACTACAGTTTTTTCTTTTGCTATTGCATGTATTGTTTCAAGTATTGAGTCTTCACTTTCAACATCAACATTTGATGTAGCTTCATCAAATATATAAACCTCTGCATCTGTAAGTATCATTCTAGCTAAGGCTAACCTTTGCTTTTGACCACCTGATAAGAATGATCCATTTTCTCCAACTGGAGTTTGTAATTTTTTATCTAATCCCATTACGAAGTCATATAAGTTTGCTTTTTTAAGTGCATTATATAATTCTTCTTCACTTGCATTTTCTTTACCCATTCTTAGGTTTTCTTCAATCGTTGAGTTAAATATATATGAGCTATGGCTTATAAAGCTTACTTTTTTTCTTAATTCATCAAATGGTATATCATTTAAGTTTATTCCGTTTAATAAAATGTTACCTTTATCAACTTTATTTAATTTTAGAAGTAAGTTAGTTATTGTACTTTTACCACATCCACTTTCTCCTACTAAAGCAACCATCGACTTGTTTTCTATTTCTAAGTTTACATTGTGTAATACTTGTCTTTCCTCGTTATAACTAAAATTAATATTTTTTATTGATATAGATATATTCTTTAATTTTTGTTTAGCGCTTCGTGATAATTCCTTTTCTTCTTCAACCTTAGTGTCAAGTAATGCAAATATCTTATCTGCTGCTGCTAATCCATTCATAGCTACATGGAAGAATGACCCTAAAAGTCTCATTGGTATAAAGAATTCTGATGATAATAATATTATTACTACGGTAGATCCTATTGTAATATTACCTTTGCTAAATTCACTAATAGCTATTAATATACCTATTGCCGCTCCACCGAATGCGATTAAGTCCATTATTGTTATAGAGTTTAACTGCATTGATAATACTTTCATTGTTATATTTCTAAAAGTCTCTGCTTCTTTGTTCATCTCTATATTTTTTTCTTCATCTAGGTCAAATATTTTTAAAGTAGTAAGACCTTGAAGATTTTCTAAAAATGAATCACCTAGGTTAGTATAGATTCCCCAGTACTTGCTTAAAAGTTTTTTGGCAAACTTCATAACCGATGCTATTGATATTGGTATTAAAGGCACACATATTAAAAGTACTATTGCCGATTTAAAACTTATTGGTGCTATTACTGCAAAAAGTGTCAATGGTGCTAATAAACTATAAAATAATTGAGGTAAGTATCTACCAAAATAAATTTCAAGTGCCTCAACTCCATCTACTGATATTTGAACAGTTGATGAAGTTGATATTGTATCATTGTAGTTCACACCTAAAGTTAATAATTTCTTATAAATACTTTCTCTTATAGATGTTCTTACATTTGCTGACGAATGATAAGAAAATTTACCAGACATATAATTACAGATAAATCTTATTAAGATTAATGAGCCTAAATAGACCCCATAAAATCCTATGTTAAAATTCAAATCATTGTTGAATAATTTATCAATTATATTTCCAACAAATAATACTATTCCTATATTACAAATTATTGATATCCAGTTCATTAAAACCGTTAGATATACATATTTTTGAGATTCTTTACTTAATGTAAGTAGTCTTTTATTTACCATAATAATTCCTCCTGTGTAATTAATAAATTATATGAAATGCTAGCGCTGCTGCAAATCCTATAACTGCTACTAAATGTAGCCATTTACATTTCTTTTTAACCTGGCTAGTTCCAGATATTATTATCAAGATACTAATAAGTCCTACTGGTAAAATAGTAAACTCTTTTTCCTTAATAAAATCTATTACTGAGTATATTGCCATAGCTAATGCTCCTATTGTGCCCGTTACAATATGTAGTTTTAGTACTAATTTTTTGTTTATAAATTTAAATATTTTATAAAAACTCGTTATTATTGCTAATAAAAAAAATATTGATCCTAATCTGTGTAACATTTCAACCTCCTTTATGTCTCTTATTTTTGTACTGTTTTTGATTATCATTATCATGTTGTAATTAAAAATAACCTATAAGGTAATTACTTTTACTAATAATTATCTATACTTCTGCATTAGAAGGCTTTATTGTTTTTATTTTAAAGATAAAATAATAAAATTTAATACATACTAGCCCTATCAAAAATAATCTCATATGTAAATTGTCTACTATTATGAATGGTATTGATAACATTAAATTTACAACTGTAAGTATCATTACCTTTTGTTTGATAGTCATTGCTCTTTCATTAATAAAACTTTCTAAATATTTCTTATATATTTTTGTCGATTTGAACCACCTATCAAACTTTTCTGAACCTCTTACAAAGCAAAAAGATGCTAGTAATAAAAATGGTGTTGTGGGTAATATTGGAATTATTACTCCTATTGACCCTAACACAAAAGATATTAATCCAACTACTACGTATATATATTTTTTAATTTTATTCACTTTTATCTTCTCCTTATCGTTAATACTTTAATAAGATTAACACACTTGATAGTAATTATCAATGCATTTTGCATAGTATTTGATAATTATTATCAAATACTATATTTTTATCATCTTTCAACTATATTTATATTTAATCAATATAATGCTTAAATGTAGTAACTTACCCACAATTTTTGAGGTATTATAATTTACTTAAGCGTAAAAAAGGTATTGGCTACTTAACCAATACCTTTTCCATTTATCGTACCAACGATTTTTTTTTCATTTTACTAAGAGCCATTCCACTTAATATAGCTGAATAAACTCCATAGATGGCAACCATCATACTTAAACCCATAAATGCTAAATTATGATTTTGTTGTATAGAGTTAATAACTATTAATATACTTAAAACTACATAAGCACATGCTTTCATAATAACTACTTCTTTGTCTTTATTTTTAATAATCATTTCTAACTTATCAACTTTTCTGTCTCTTTTAAAATTATCTATAGATTTTAATTTTTTTAGAAATAGTGTTCTAAAATAAATTTCTACTGCAACAACCATCACTGCACCTACTAGTAATGTATTTTCAAAACTTTTAAAATAGTCACCTAGCAAAACTAATACTGTTATTATCATAAAATATCTATAGTAAAATAACCTAAACTTTTGTTCTATTTTATGTCCTACAATATATCCTTTTTTATCAAATATATTATAGTAAACGGTATTCCCAGATGTATTTAAATAAATATTCATCCCTGCTAAGTCTATGTTTTTTTTCTTCATTATAGCATTTCCTTCCCTAAACAATAAGTTTGGTGTACTGAGTAATCCTCATTAAGAACCACTAAATCACTATCATATCCAACTCCTATTCTACCTTTACGACTATCTATTCCTAAACATCTTGCTGGGTTTATAGTACAGGAATTAATAGCATAACTAAATGGAACCATTGCATCTTCCACTAGTATTTTTAAACCTTCATTCATCTTTAATGTTGAGCCTGCTAAGCCTTTTGTCTCTACTAAATGGGCACTACCATCCTCGTATATTTCAATTTCATTTCCACCAAAAATAAATTTTGATCCCGCCTCATATCCTTTTGCCATTAGAGCATCTGTAACCATAATCCCATGATGTGGTCCTTTAAAGGCTGCTGGAGTTGAGTGATTACATTTTTTGATATAAAATTTTCCCTATCGATTTCTCTAAATTCTTCATATACTGATCCATATCTACAAAATTGAGAACTCGTTGTTTTCTTGTTCATCTGAAGTAATTCCCCCTTATAAGTTTCCCTCATGTGAACTACTCACCACTTAACTACCTACGGTAACGTTTGAAGTGGGAGCTTCTTGGTCAATAGTACCATTGTACTAAGTATCTCCAAGCTTATAGGATAGTTCCTATCCCAACTGTATACCAAAATTATATAGCTAA
>NZ_JBOFOR010000235.1:0-4704 GCF_051659545.1 Romboutsia sp.
GCTAATGACATTCCTGAGAATCCAGAACCATCAAGTCCTGTAATTGCTCCAACAACTGTCTCTATACTTGCTGCTGCAAACTTATTAAGAGGTACTACTTGAGATAAAGCTATACCTATATCTGATAACAATCCTTGTGAACCATTTACTAATACATCACCAAATACTTTAGTTATTGGTGCATCTCCTAAATAGAAGAAAGCTGCTATTGGTATAATTACAGCAAATACTTTTATAGCCCATGTAAATCCTTCTATAATATGATTAGCTACTTTGTCTAAACATTCTTTAGGACCACTTATAGCATTTACAAGTACTAATAATGCTACTCCTGTTCCTCCTAATAGCGCTGATGCATCTCCACCTTTTAATCCAAATTTATACATAGCTACTATATCTAGTATAAATCCTACCGCTACTATTAATACTGATATTTTTGCCTTTGGACTCACTTCTTTTGCTTCAATCTCTACAGTTGTTGTAGCTAATTCTTCGGCAAATACGCCATTTCTAAGATCTCTCTTTAACATATAAAATGCTACTGCTATTGTAACAAATCCCATTACAAAGTAAAGTGGCATACCTTGACTTATAATATCTGCTGCTGGTATACCTGAGCTTCCACCTGTTACTGTAGGTGCTCCTTGAATTATAAAATCAGTAGATAATGCTAAACCATGTCCAAACAAGTTCATGGATACTGCTAGCCCCATAGCTGGAAGTCCTGCTCTAAGCGCTATCGGTAAAAACACTGCTCCTACTAATGCACATGCTGGTGATGGCCAGAAGAACCATGACATTATAAACATTACTCCACCTGCAATAAAAAATGCACTAGTTGAATTTTTGATTACTTTAGCAAATGGCTTACACATAAAGTCTATTGCCTTGTTATCTTCTAGTGCTTTAGATAATGCAACCATAATTCCTATAATCAAAATTATAGGCCCTAATTCACCTAGAGCAATTGTGAAAGAAGTGAATACACCTATTAATGCACCTACTACACTTTTTTTGTAAAATAGGCCTAACAAGAATGTGCCTACTACACAAGGTACTACACTTTCCTTCTTCATAATCATTGCTACTAAAATCAAAATCATAAAAATGATATAAATATAATGTGCTCCTGTTAAAACCAAATTTAGTCCCCCCTAAATTGATGATATTAATTATTATATACATTTATCTGTGTTTGGTTACATTTTCTACTTTTGCATATAATAAGCTTAACTTTATTTAAATTCGCAATTATATTTAATTTTATAAAATTTTGATAGGATAATTTAATTTAAGAAAACATATAACATATAATTAAATATTTGGTATAATATTTGTGCGAACTTTAAAATTGGAGGGTTGTATATGGATAATGAACACAAACAAGATTATAAAAAAGACGTCTTAAGATTATCTCTATTTTTAGGTGAGCTTATGCTTTCTAATGGCGCAGAAACTTATAGAGTCGAAGATAGTGTACTTAGAATTTGTAAGTCTAGAGGTTTTCATCATATAAGTGCCTTTACTTCACCAACAGTAATAATAATTTCAGATGAGAGATTTGACGGTTTAAGTTTTATGAAAACCATTAGAAGTAGATCTATAAACTTAAATAAAATTTCTCTCCTTAATAATTTTTCTAGAGAATTTGTAAATAATCCAGATTTGTCTATTGATGATGCTATTAAAGAGTTAAAGACCTTAGGAAATACTAGTAATTATTCTCCTTACATAGTTAATATAGCTACAGGATTAGGTTCAGCTTTCTTTGCTTGTTTATTAGGTGGAAATAATATTACTAACTTTATTTTTACATTTATAACTTCTATTCTTGCTGTAATATTCTTTAATCAAATGATGAAATTAAGTTCAATACCTGCTTTTTCAAGTTTATCCGCTTCATTTTTTATAGCTTTAGCAGGTGTTTTATTTACACAATTAGGAATATTAGATACTCCTAGAATGCTTATTGTAGGTTCAATAATGCCATTGCTTCCAGGAGTGTCCTTTATAAAAGGTATTAGAGATTTGATTTCTGGAGATTTGATTTCTGGAGTTGCTCGTGCTTTTGATGCAGGTATGACTGCTATTTCCATAGCTTGTGGTGTTGGTTTTGTACTAGACTTATGGCTTAGATTAGGAGGTGTATTCTAATGACTGATATGCCTATTTATCTGCATTTTTTATATTCAACTCTTGCAACTGTAGGTTTTTCAATTTTTCTTAACTCTCCTGTGAGTACATTGTTGCCAGCAGGAATAACAGGAGGAGTTGGTTGGGCTATATTTTATTACTTAATGTTAGTTTCCTCTAATAGTATTTTTTCTAATTTTATAGCCGCTGCTATAGTTTCTCTTATGAGTGAAATTTTAGCTAGAAAATTAAAACATCCAGCTATTCTTTTTGTAATACCTGGTATAATACCTTTAGTTCCTGGGCTTGGTATGTATAATACTATGTTGTACTTAGTTCAAGGAAATTATGACTTAGCTATTGCTACTGGTGCTGATGTATTATTTGTAGCCAGTGCTATTGCCTTAGGTGTGTTGGTTATAACGTCACTATCTAGAACTATAAGTATATTTAAAATAGTAAAAAAAGCTGCTAAATAGCAGCTTTTTTTAGTGTAGTGAGTTTTATATTAATACCTTTGTAACTATAGGTATATACTCTCTACTATCTCTAAACTTATTATCATTTAATTTTAGTATTAAGAATGAAACAACTGTTAGTATTCCGCCAACTGCTCCACTTATAATTTCTATATTGTTTACGCTTCCTATTGCCGAAAGTACATAATAGGTAATTATTGTTCCACCTAATAATCCTATTAAAGGTAGTATATAAACTATTGCGGCTGCTTTTAGTACATTTACACTTTCCATATTTACAGCTACTCTATCTCCTACCTTAGCCCCAATTGTGTTGTCAACTTCTACTATTACATCTTTTTTTTCTGAGGTAGTTGCACATTTTCCACATGATGCACATGCTGAGTGACGTTGTATCTTTAGTTTTGCAGTATTGCTATCTACAATCTCCACAATGTATCCCTGTTGTTCCATTTTAGTTCCCCCTTATTTTACTAGTTTATTTATAGTGTTCATAAGCTCATTTATCATTTCTTCACTATTACCCTCTTTTATGCTTTCTGCTACGCACCCCTTCATATGGTTTTCAAGTATTATTGTACCTACTTTGTTTGTAGCTGACCTTATTGCTGATATTTGAGTTAGTATATCCATACAATATCTTTCGTCTTCTACCATTTTTTGTACGCCTTTTACTTGTCCTTCTATTCTTTTGAGCCTTTTTATAAGAGCATCCTTATCATTCATCTTGGATAAGTTCTTTTCTTCCATTAGTGCACCTCGCATTTATTTATACTTATTATTATAACTTATTTTAGAAAATGCTTACAGGTTGTTATATAAGTTTTTCATTAGGTTAATCATATTATTATATTCTGTTTTAATAATTTGATTAAATAATACTAAATTTATGGAGGTATTCATTATGGATGCACAATCAAGAAACAATGCAAAGCAAGCTTTAAGTAGTCTAAAAATGGAAATTGCTAGTGAGTTAGGCTATAACTACAATAATATTACTGATAAAATAGAAAGTAACGCTCCTCAAAATACTCTAATAGGACATGCTAAAAATGTCCTTGCTGGTGAGCAAGTTGGAGGACAAATGAGTAAGAAGTTAGTAGAAATGGGAGAACAAATGCTAATAGATAATTACAATAAAGATAAATAGTATATAAAATTATAATTATTTCCAACTTCTAATTTTATTATTTTTGTAGTAATATATTATTCATGTCAGTTAACCCGAAAGGAGTATTACTATGGAGAATGTAACTATATCAGTTGAAGAAATGATTGAATTTATATATAAAAGACTTGGAGAATCTATATCTAAGGATACTATTGAAGTCATACTAGATTTAGAGGAAGAGTTTTTAGATTCTAAAGGCTTAATAGAAATAGAAGAAGAAGATCTATATTAGTTGCACCTTAATTGTAAATATTATAAACTTATATATAATATTAAGATTAGGAGAATACTATCGTATGAAAAATGCTAATTATATATCTTGGGATGAGTACTTTATGGGTGTAGCCCTTCTTTCTGCTAAAAGAAGTAAAGATCCTAGCACACAGGTAGGGGCTTGTATAGTAAGTGGAGAAGATTGTAATGGATTAAGTGGTAATACAATATTAAGTGTTGGATACAACGGATTGCCTTCTGGTTGTTCCGATGATGAGTTTCCTTGGGGAAGAGATGGAGATTTTCTTGAAACTAAGTATCCATTTGTAGTTCACGCTGAGCTTAATGCTATTTTAAATGCTCAAGGCAAATCTCTTGCTGGCTCTAAATTGTATGTAGCTCTTTTCCCTTGTAACGAATGTGCTAAGGCTATAATTCAAAGTGGAATAAAAGAAGTTATTTATCTTAGTGATAAATACGCAGATACTGATATTGTAAAAGCATCTAAGAGAATGTTTAATTCTGCTGGTATTAAGTTGACTCAATTAAAACCACAGTCTTCCTCTTTGACAATATCATTTGATGTAGATAACATATAAATATAAACTAATCACTTTTTTGATACTATTAAAGTCGATTCTAATAAAATTAGCCTCTTGTAATATTTTAAGAGGCTAATTTTTATATATTAATCTATTTTATTTATAA